>JALVVQ010000069.1 GCA_027023325.1 Campylobacteraceae bacterium
ACCCTGCGGTATGTTATCCCCAAGCTCAAGGAGCATGGTGCTAAGGCGATTGTGGAGCTACCTGTGAGTAAGATTGTGGAGTAGGGCGCAGAGAGAATCTCTAAGGCTACTTATTGGAAGATGTAGCCAACAGTGCGCCAAATCCGATAAAAACCGTTCCACTGATTCTATTTAGTATGGTCATTCTGTTTGGTCTGCTTAGCCATTTTCTTGCCTTGTGAGCCAACAGGGCATACACCATCAAAAATGAAAATGAAAAAAACATCAATGTCCCTATGAGTATAGAAAACTGAGGTATGAGTACCTCATTGGTATTGATAAATTGCGGAAACAGTGCTGTCAAAAATACGATTGCTTTTGGATTGCTCACAGCAACAGCAAAAGCCTGCAAAAATACTTTTTTTGATGAGATGGTTGCATGACTTGTTTTGTCTTGCATGATATCGAGATGAGATTTCTTTTGGAACATCAGCTTAACTCCAAGATATACAAGATATGCTGCGCCACTATATTTTATGATGCTAAAGATATATTCTGATGCCTGCAAGATAGCACCAAGCCCTGTCACGGCGATCGCACCAAGAGATAAGAGTCCTACAATATTTCCAAAAGCAGCAAACAAAGCCTTTTGCCATCCGTACAATGTTGCATTTGACATGATAAACAGTACTGCTGGTCCTGGTGTGGATGTCGCTATCATGACTAGCGCTAGATATATCATCCATGTCTCTGTTGTCATTTTAGAGTTCCTTTTTTGGTTGTGATTCTTTCTTTAAAACACTATACGATTTTTTTTATTAAATGTTTAAATAGACAGGGAGGGTTCTGATAAGATATCGAATTAAAATGCTGTTTTATGAAGCTTGTAAAATAAAGTGGCTCCGGATGCTGGATTCGAACCAGCGACCAAGTGATTAACAGTCACCTACTCTACCGCTGAGCTAATCCGGAACAGAATCTCAAGACAGTGCTTGAAATGTGGATAGGATTATAGTCAAAAAGTCCTTTAAAGTCAATGGAAATCTAGGGAATTTTGTAAAAAACCACACCATTGTTCTCAGTTTCGATGATTTCCTCTGTATTTAGTAGATTTTTGAGTAGATTTTGACTCTCTTCATCGAACAATATATCGATATCTTCTACTGTCAACGGACGCTTTTTTAGCGTAGAAAGTATCTCCTCTTTGCTATAGGCAGAAGGTTTTGAGGTAACTGTTTTTCGTTGGGTAATATGTACAGCGAGAGAGGGATCAAAGAGTCTGGTAAATGCTAGAAGCTTTTCGTAGCTTACGGGCTTGACGGCATAGGCAGGCGGACGGTCGATCGTCCCTAGGTCGATACGGTCAGGAGAGAGCTGAAGGAAAAAGGCATTGAGCGCCTCTATCTCCTTTGCTTTGTCATTGATCCCCTCGACTATCAGTATCTCTATGATAAGTGGTCGTTGCGTCATAGCTTTAAAATCCAACATGCCTTGCTTGATATCCTCAATAGTGATACCGGTATGCATGCGGTCGATCTTTTTGAGGCATGTTTGTGTGGCACAATCAAGTGAGAGCTTGACCGTATCGATCAGGAGCAGGGCTTCTCTGACTTTTGGGTCAGAGATAGTGCTTCCA
The DNA here is from genome assembly GCA_027023325.1 of Campylobacteraceae bacterium. Lineage (GTDB taxonomy): Bacteria > Campylobacterota > Campylobacteria > Campylobacterales > Sulfurovaceae > JAAXPZ01. The sequence continues at coordinate 1,616 of JALVVQ010000069.1, forward strand.
TTGCTGAGTATGAGGGTTTTTGTATACCCTTTGATCTGGTTGATCTCCTCGATGAGCTTGAGGAGATGAGGGTAGAGGGTAGGTTCACCATTGGCTGTAATCGTCAACACATCGATATCTCCATGCTGGATCAGTGCCTCTTTGACCGCTGCAATGATCTGAGATACAGGCAGTACATCGTTGTAGTCACTCATGGTCTTGGCAGGATCGAGCTCACAGTAGACACAGTCATAGTTGCACTGCTTTTTCCCCGGACTCAAATCAATGCCGAGGGATTTCCCGAAACGACGAGAGTGTATGGGGCCGAAGATGACGCTACTCATGGAGTTCCTTTTAGAATTGTCTGCTAAGCTTGACTGATAAACATGGCTTATATCTTTTTGGATATAACTTTTTATATGTGGTTTTAGCGCTTCTTCTCTCACCAAGTCAATTTTTTTATGAAAAAATCTTCAAGCTGTTCGGTTAGTTTCAGATATTTAAATATTGTAGATTATAGCAAAGTTTCAGTAAATACCTTAATGTAGAGACAAATATCTTCTCAAGAAGGGCTGCTCGCTCTTTGGAAAGTGTCATAGGGGTAACACTAGCCTCACACCAAAGCATCGAAGTTGCCATAGGCCTAATCTAAAAAAGGCTGGTACACCTTTGGGGCACATAATAATAGGGATACTTGGTTTGTCAAGAGTAGTTGTCGCTCAGGTATCCAAATAACCACTCTCGTTCAATTTCTGTTGCCGATGCTGCAAGCTCAATCTTTTTTGCGCCTTTGTCTACGGTAAGTCTATTGCCTGATTCTGTTTCTCTCAGCTTCAGTGTCTTCATTTCAATAGAATTGATTGTGGCTTTCGTCCGCTTGGGAAATAATAATTTCCAATAGTCTACACCAAAACTCATTTTAAACAGTGCTACTCCTGTATCAATAGTAAAGTTTGGTTTGTTCAGAAGTAACTTCTCTAGGATAGATGGTCTAAGCATCCGATAGAGAGAGTAGACAGCATAAACACCCCCCCCAACGGCCTACATGCCGAGCCAAAATACGAGAAAGGTGCTCCCCTTTCCGGAGATTATTTCATCGACAGCATTGATGAACCCCATAAACCAACCAGCCAGCCACAATGCGAGAAATGCCCCAATAAAATATCGCATCGCACTGGCATTTCCATGAGGAATAAGGTGCATGGATATCCATCATGTGTGCCAATCTCTATCTGTGATCCTTGCGGAGGATTCTGCTGCATATTATTCCTTTTTCAGCGCTCCAACATAGTTGATATACCGTCCATATGCCTGACGGAAGAAGATATTTCGGCCAGAAAGCTCTATCTTGAGAGGATTCTTCTTTCGGACAGTTATGTAAGGATTGAGCTCTATGATAATCTCAACACTGCCTTTTCCTTTGGTTTTCATCTTCCGAATTCTGTCAAACAATATACCTTTAGCACGGATATAATTCTCTGAATCAGCATATGAGGGAGCAGTCCACGGCATGCGTAGAATTAAGAATTTACTATGGATACCTGGAGATGGAATAGGAAAATCTGATTTGCGAACAAACACTTCAAATTGACCACCCTCTGCAAATGTGTATGTGTTTGATTCGGTATATATTGGATGTCGTTCGGAGATCGGAATAGTCAGTTCGCAATTTTCTGGTGTTAGTGTAAATTGCATATGATAGTAATCATGAAATCTTCCGTGCGCAATATGTATTTTTAGTGCTTTGGCTACCGAAATATTGGTTGTAAAGACCAAGCACGCAAGAGTTATACGGAAAAACAATTTCACTTTTATCCTTTTTTGTCACTATTGGACTGAAGAGTGTTGTGTCAAAAGAATGACCTGCTTTGGAGAAGGAAACTTATTGCTTCCCACTGACTCTCTGGCACTCACTGACGAAGTGCTTCGCATGCTCTACGGGTACATCTGGCAGGATGCCATGCCCGAGGTTGAAGATGTGGCGTTTGCCACCCATGATCTCCTGGATGCCTTCTACACAGGAGGTAGTAGCCTCTTTGGAGTAGAGGCGGCAGGGCTCCATGTTGCCTTGGAGGACATAACGGTCTCCCAGCTTCTCTTTGGCGAGTGCCATGGGAGTACCCCAGTCTACACCAAAGACATCGAAGTTGCCATAGACCTGATCCAGGAAGGCTGGTACGCCTTTGGGGAACATAATGATAGGGATATGGGGATATTTAGACTTGAGATAGTCGGCGATCTCTACCATGTATTTCCAGCTAAACTCATCATACATACTTGGCTCGATCGCTGCTGCCCATGAGTCAAAGATCTGTACGACATCGATACCTGCTTCG
>JALVVQ010000070.1 GCA_027023325.1 Campylobacteraceae bacterium
CGCATCACTGATGCTAAAGATGTTTACGATGAACTTAAAGCCTTTAGCATCAAAAATCAAGAGCATTTCCTGACTATCACCCTAGATGGTGCCTCACATATCATCAATACCCGTACTGTGTTCATAGGCACACTCAACCAATCGCTCGTCCACCCCAGAGAGGTCTTTGCAGATGCCATAGCTGACAGAGCCGCAGGCATCATCATCGCCCACAATCATCCCTCTGGTACACTCGAAGCGAGCAGGGCAGATGTACAGATAACCCAACGATTAAAAGAAGTTTCCAAATTGGTGGGGATTGAGTTGCTTGACCATGTGATACTCTCGAAGCATGGGTATTACTCTTTTTCGGATGAGGGGTTGTTGTGATGGTGGATATGATTAAAACCGTAGGGGCAGACATGGAATCTGCCCCTACGGGATATAAGTAGTCAACTCTGAAAAACCTACCCACAACTCAAGTCAAAAACTCCAGAACCATCACCCCTCACCACAACCTAAAGGGCACCTCTAATAATAGGTAATACCCACCCTGCGGGCATCTCTAGCTTTCGCCTATACATCGTTACTCTTTTTCTCCTTAGCTAAGGCTAGGGCTTCAAAAGAGTGCCTAGCCTAGACAAAAACTAGAGAGGTTGTGGGTATCACCTATTGTTAGAGGTGCCCTAAAGAACATCACACAAACACCAGCATGCCTCCGTCTCTCTTTGTCATTCATCCTGTATAGGATAGAACCAGCCAGTACAATTCTGACTAAAAAAGTAATGACAAGAAGTGATTCATTCACTTCTTGAAGTTAAATGCTGCTACAGCCAATAGAAGATTAATCTCATCTCCTATAAAGCCCTTCAGGTAATTCCTCTGCATCCTATGGTCTGACTTGACATGACCCATAATAGGCTCAATGGCAGCCCGTCTTCTAAACTTCTTTCGCTTTTGTTCTTTTGGGTACTTGGCATCTCTTTTCTTAGGAGTACAAAGAATACAGATAACAGTGCCATCTACTATTGTTCATTTATGGCATTGCTAGATGAAAAATATGATAGAATCGTTGAAAATCTTGTTTCCGACTAGAAATCCTAGTTTTTAAGTATTTTTAGTGAGGAGAGACTGTGTTTTTGCACAGTCTCAAACGGTGGGAACGAGTTAAATAGTTTGCTATGCTGTTTTTGAAAGATCATAAAGTCTATCGTTTGCATTAACTTGTACTACATAATTTTCAATAAATTTGTTATTTTTTGATAGTTTAAACTTGCCACTGATCGCACTCTTGTAAAGGATACCTGCATTACTTTCTGGCCCGATATATGCCATACCTGCAATATCAATAGCGTGCCTTCCCAACTTTTTAATTTTTAAATCAAAAACTCCATCACACCACATTCTATTACTTAAGTCTTCAAGTTTTATCCGCCAAGTTAAGAACCACTCTAGTTCAGATGAAAAAGACTTCAAGTCAATTTTACCATATTTTAGGTAGTTACCAACCCTTGATGCAATCATAGCTTCCATCTCCATAATACCAGAATTTATTTTTTCAATAGTATCCATACTTATCCCATAAAACATAACCAATCATTAGGAAATATTATAGCACCTTCATCCAATATTTCCAACAATAATAGCATATTAATAAAACAAACACCCCGCAACACAGCATCAAATTATGCTATAATTCCAAATTAATTTCTCAGCAAGGCAAAAGAGCAAAAACATGGCAAAAAAACAAGACAGCATACAAGTCTACGGTGCAAAAGAGAACAACCTGAAAAATATAGACATCACTATCCCCAAAAACCAGCTGGTAGTCATCACCGGTATCAGTGGTAGCGGCAAGTCTACGCTGGCATTTTCGACGCTGTATGCGGAGGGGCAGCGGCGGTATATCGAGTCGCTTTCTTCTTATGCCAGACAGTTTCTCGGACGGGTGGGCAAGCCTGATGTGGACAAGATCGAGGGACTTACCCCCGCCATCGCTATCGACCAGAAGACCACCTCCAAAAACCCTCGCTCTACCGTGGGTACCATCACGGAGATCTACGACTATCTGCGACTGCTCTTTGCCAGAGTAGGGGAGCAGCACTGTCATGAGTGTGGCAAGCCGATCTCCAGTATGTCTGCTGCGGATATCATCACCGAGGTACTGAGACTGCCAGAGGGTGCCAAGCTCGTCATCATGGCACCGCTGGTCAAGGAGAAGAAAGGCACCTTTGCCGATATGCTTGAGTCTCTGCGTCACAAAGGCTTCGTACGGGCGATGATCGATGGGGTGATGGTACGCCTCGATGATGAGATCGAACTCTCCAAGACCAAGAAGCACAGCATCAAAGTGGTTATCGACCGTGTCGTGGTCAAAGAGGAGTCCAGGGAGCGGATAGGGCAGGATGTCGAAAAATCCCTCAATGAAAGCTACGGAGAGGTAGAGATCGAGGTGCTCAACCATGAGGAGTTTGGACTTGAGCGCAAGCACTACCATTATTCGGAGCATCTGGCGTGCTTTGACTGTAAGCTGAGCTTTGAGCCGTTGGAGCCTGTGAGCTTCTCCTTCAACTCCCCCAAAGGTGCCTGTCCAGTCTGTGACGGGCTGGGTATCCGCTATACCATCGACCTCAAAAAGATCATCCAAGGAGCCCTGAGTATTGACAAAGGTGCCGTCAAGATCATGTATGGCTTTAACAAGAGCTACTACACCAAGTTTCTGACCGCCTTTTGTGAGCAGAACGGGATCGATACCAAGATCCCCTATGATGAGCTTCCCGAACATGAGAAAAAGGCCATCCTCTACGGAGCCGCAGAGCCAGTCAACTTCACCTGGAAACGCCACAAACTTACCCGTGAGTGGCCAGGCGTGGTGAAGTTCGCCCATGATATGTTCAAAGATGAGAAAGATGTCGCCGAGTATATGACCGAGAAGGTCTGCGACAAGTGTGAGGGGCACCGTCTGCGACCGCGCTCGCTCTCGGTGATGATTGAGGGTAAAAATATCGCTGATATCATCGACATGCCCATCGAGGAGAGTTATGCGTACTTTGCCGAGGAGAGGAACTTCTCCCACTTTTCAGAGCAACAGGAGCTTATCGCTGCTTCGATCCTCAAGGAGATCCGAGAGCGGCTCTTCTTCCTCTATGATGTGGGATTGAGCTACCTGACACTCAGCCGTGATGCACGGACGATCTCTGGAGGGGAGGCGCAGCGTATCCGTATCGCTTCGCAGATCGGCTCGGGGCTCACTGGGGTGATGTATGTACTCGATGAGCCCAGTATCGGACTGCACGAGAGAGATACGATCAAGTTGATCCGTACCCTCCAATCCCTGCGTGACAAGGGCAACTCTGTCATCGTTGTAGAGCATGATAAAGAGACGATCGAGTCGGCGGACTATATCATCGATATCGGCCCGGGAGCGGGGAAGCATGGCGGAGAGATTGTCTTCGCTGGAGAGAGCAAGAAGCTCGCCAAAGCCAAGACGCTGACAGCAGACTACCTCTATGGCCGCAAGGATGTCACCTACCCACACGGTAGAGAGGCAGACAAGTGGCTGGAGATACGCAATGTCACCCTGAACAATATTGAGAAGCTCTCTATAGAGATACCGTTACGCAGCTTCGTCTGTGTCACAGGCGTGAGTGGGAGTGGCAAGAGCTCGCTGATTCTCCAGACACTGCTGCCTGTAGCCAGACAGATCCTCAACCATGCCCGTAACATCAACGCCATCGATGGGGTAGAGATCGATGGACTGGAGCATCTGGACAAAGTGATCTCCCTTGACCAGAGCCCCATAGGCCGTACCCCACGCTCCAACCCTGCCACCTATACGGGCATCATGGATGAGATCCGTAAGCTCTTTGCCCAGACCAAAGAGGCAGAGCTTCGGGGCTACAAGATCGGGCGCTTCTCCTTCAATGTCAAGGGTGGCCG
>JALVVQ010000071.1 GCA_027023325.1 Campylobacteraceae bacterium
ACCTGTAGGCTCACCGCCCGCATCTGCTCCCCAAAGCCAGGCAACAGCTTCTGGCAGACCCTCTCAGTCGCCTCTGTCGTCACATCCCGCTTGGCAGGTCCCGTACCCCCCGTAGTCACGACCAGATCACAGCCCTCATCCCGACACAGCTCTACAATCGTATTTTCGATCATCAGCTGCTCATCAGGGATGCAGCGGTAGAGATACTCACATTCATTACGCAGATACTCTTTCATCGTATCCATGATGGCTACCCCAGAGATATCCTCATATATCCCCTGAGAAGCCCTATCGCTTGTGGTGATGACGCCGATTTTGATTTTGTCCATGTTGTCGTCCTTATTGTTCCATCATAAAAATTTGTGTAGCATACCATAATTTTCTAAGTCAAAATCTTACTTTGGTTAAAATTTTTAAGAGGAGTATAAGTCTTTTGAGTTTTATGTCACAAAAAAAAGGGGGTCTATTTTATGGTCTTCCCTATCAGTGATGATTCTTTTGTCGTACTGCAAGGCTAAATCCGGACCCAAGCTCCAGTACAAACTGTTCTGTCTCTCGCGAGGTAGCATCTTTTAAATCTTTTTCAGGGAATTATCAAATGAGGGATTTGGGTGCCATTTTGGGGAATTGCTGGCCTTGCTTCCCTCTCTTACAGAATATCTATCTCTTTGGCTATCAGTTTTCCTGTGGTGGATTCCATTTTTTTAAGTATCTTACCCTTTTGCTCGCCCTTAATCTCTCTGGGCTTGATGAACTTGCCTGCATCTTCCCCTGGTGCTATCTGTCCTGAATCTATACCCGAGTTGGTACCCCAGCCCCACAGTGAACCATCACTACGAAGCCCAAAGACACTATAGCAACCCATTACTACTTTTTTCCAGTCATGGTATCTAGTGATGCGTCGTGGAGCATCTGTGCTTTGTCTCTCGACAAAAAATCCTATAAGCACATTGCGCTTGTCGCCCCACCCCCATAGGTAGCCCTCTCTGTCCAGTGCCAGTGTGTACTCACCACATTCACTCGCATCAGAGCCTGTGGTTTTGACTGTCTCCCATGCATGGTGGGGTCGGGGTGGCACTGGGGTGTTGTGTTGGCATCCGAGTATCGTGAAGATTATTATACTCGTAAGTATGGGGTGTTTTCTGATCATACCATCTTCTCCTTCGCGTCCTTTTTGAGAAGTTTTTTCTGTTTCATCTTTTCTCCTTCAATGTATTGCATTTTTCCTCTATCAGCGCATAATCAAACCCATCATTGACCACCTGTATCACCGATGCTTGCAGTAAATTATCTACCGAGAAGCTGGCATCGCTTCCATCGGGATGGAGCAGCCCTCCTCTTTGGTACCAGTACTTACCCCGTAGCAACAACCTCAGACCTCTATAGCCCTTGGTATCCAAGCCGCCGAGAAGATTGACCACCGTACCATCCATAGTGCGAAACACTCCATGACCATCTACCTTGCCATAGACTATGTCATACTTGCCACACTTTTTGGGGAGTGGCTTTACTATGCTTGTCTCTTGTTTTGTCACCGTGTTGCCGGCGCAGGAGGTCACCACGGCTATCAATAGTAGAGTCATGGCTAGTTTCACAATTTTTGTCCTCATGGTATCAATACGCCTCCCCCGGGAAAGTCATCCCTGGCAATCTACGGTTTTTTACAGTGGGGTCTGGCTTCAGGTATCGCATATTGACCCAGCCCAGCTTCGCATAAGGCACCTTGGTACTCCCCGGCCCTGATGCCCAGCCCATCGTATAGTCATATGCCACATAACACCAGGCACTCCTCTTTATCTTCTGGCATTTTGCGGCGACGATGCCAAAGTCGTTATGTTTAAGCTCTCCTATCTTTTTGGCACTGTTTCGTGGGTGTTGTCGGACATTGAGGGTGTCGTTTGCTCTCACGCCCACGACTCGGAATATATTGTGGTTTTGGTTGTACTCTATACCATAGGAGAAGAGGATATTATGTGCGGGTTTAAGGTACTTCTTGTTGACCCATGAGTGATCCCCGAAGTTTCCTCCTCGCTCGAAAAACATGATATCATCAGGCAAGAAGTCAATCTGACACCAAGTAGAGCTGCCATGCTTCTCGCATCTTTTCAGGATGATGCCTGTATCGTAGGGCATAAGCACGCCTACCTTTTTGGACGAAGCCGAGGCGGAGTGGCGGACAGAGAGTGTGTCGTTGTCTGCTACGCCTGTTACTTGGTAGTATGGGGTGGCTGCCAAGCTGAGGCTTGACAGGAGTAAAAAACCAACTAAAATGTACTTCATGGTGCCTCTTTCCCTGTAAAGATGGACTCGTTCCCTCTATTCAAGCATACATCCCCACCAAGGGCGGATAGGAATGAGCAAAAAATCGCGAGAGAGCTGAAGCTCTCGAGTATTAAGTCCTAATCCCTCAGGCAACGCACCGATAGACCGTAGGCACGATAGTCGTCGCTCCAGTCTGCATAGCCACTGCCGAAGGAGACACTATGCGAGTAAGAACCATCGACCGAGCCAGACCACACAGCGCCCCACGAACCCTGACCGTTCAAGGAACCTGAGTCCCAGCCGCGGTCACCAGCAGACGGCAACTTAAGAAAGCTATTGAATGCATCATCTCTGTTGTCTATCTCGGCACTGCCTGCATCAAAAAGTTCGGCTTTTAGTTCGTCAATCGTCGGCACTCTAAACCCTGCAGGACAGACAGAAGACCCATCAGTCTTGGACCAGTTGGCTTGTCTTGTGCTTCCATCGCTATCTATGGCTTTTGCCCAGTCGTAATCGTTTGTATCACTAGTTGTGATGAATTTTCCATCTACTGCTGCTTGTACAGGGTCGATCTGCGTAGCCTGTGTAGCGGTAGTAGGTGAACCTGAGGCTTCATGTCCGTCAGCGTTCCTGCCCCACTGGTAGTAGTCGCCATAGCAGTTTGCATCGTCAAATGCTGTACATGCTTGCGCTGCTCCCAGATTTCTATCCAGCCATACTTTGTGCGTATAGGGGGAGGTGACTTTTTGATACTCTTTACCCCTGAAGATAAAAGTTCCAGCCGTAGTAACAAAAGTGTACTCGTAAGGTGCCATCTCATTACCTGCTGCATCCTTGACATTGCTGATCGACAACTTATAGGTAGTACCATAAAAGAGTTCAGCCGTAGGATCAAGTATCACCCTGATACCTGTTTCTGTCAATGCTACTGCCACCGTCACCGGGGTACCATCTGGGTCTTTCACAAGACTGAAGTTGGCAGCGACGAGTGTCGCTCTATCCATAGGCTCAGAGAAAAATACGGTGATATTGACATCTACAGATGCTTTAGCAACAGGCTTGGTTACTTCTGCTGTGGGTGCTGTTGTATCTGCCGTGTTTGTATCTTTGATGCATCTAACAGGCAGAGCAAGTGTTCGTAGAGGGAGAGGAATTACTTTACTATGAGATGGATCATATGCGAATGATAATACACGACCCTTATTATCAACTGTGCTACCATATATTATGCCAAATGTGCCTACTTCTTGCATATTACCATCAAATTCTCTGTATCCAGCAGATGGCAACTTCAAGAAACTCTGGAAAGCTTTATCACGGTTGGTCACATTATCATCCCCAGATAATCGAGTCGTCTCATCCAATATCTCATCTATGGTCGGTACCCTGAAACCTGCAGGGCATACATTGTTGACCGCATCTACGCCACTCCACAACACATCATCAAGTACCGTACTCCATTGACCATGTCCTATGATAAACTCACCATTAGTCTCTGTATCTTCTGCGATCATATCGGGACTTGTATCACTGTCTTTGACCTCGTGACCATTGTATTTCCTGCCCCATTGGAAGTATCCCCCGAAGCACTCTTTTTGGTCAGCCTCATAGGCTGCATCATCTGCATAAGGTGTAT
>JALVVQ010000072.1 GCA_027023325.1 Campylobacteraceae bacterium
CGCCAACTCACCTAGTGTTTTCTCTTCTTTGAGTAGTTCTAAAACTACTTTTGCCTTTTGTTCCGGGGTATAGGTTTGCCCTTTTTTTCTTGCCATGTTTTTCTCCTAAATTATACTGCCATTATAGCTATTTTAGGAAATAAATCTTTATAAAAGGTTGTCTGGATTTTTCAGGGCATTATCAAACAACCTTTTACAATCATGATAGACAGATTCTCTTTCTAATTATATCATTTTATTCTTGTGTGTATTTGGTTTAGGAATACACAAGCTTTTTATTAACAAGTAGTATTCGCCACAAGCACTGTATGAGCTTCATGTAAAATTTAAGTCCTATATATCCCCCCCCTACATACGAATGTTGCGCCGAAGTACACATCGAAAAAGTCCTTCAAGCACTAAAACACGAAGTACAATACCTCCAGAACATGCACCAATAAAATGCTATAATCGTTTCACGCAAACAACGCAAAGGTCAAAAATTTTATTGAAAGTCAGCCATGAACACAATAAGCACCCAATACCATAAAACAAAATACGGACATTTTATACTGGGCTCGTATGAGGGTAAGCTCTGTTTGTTGGATTTCAAATACAGGAGAATGAGAGCAACCGTAGACAATAGATTGAAAAAAGGGCTCAATGCTCAGTTTGTAGAGCAGGACAATGAGATACTGGAAGAGGCCAAAAAACAGCTAGATGAGTACTTTGCTATGGAGCGAAAAGTGTTTGATATCCCTCTGGTGACTGTCGGTACTGATTTTCAAAAAAGCGTTTGGAGGGCTTTGCAAGAAGTGTCCTATGGAACGACAGGCACCTATCTGGAATTGGCTAAAAAGATAGGCAACGAAAAAGCAGTCAGAGCAGTCGCCAGTGCCAATGGTGCCAATGCGATAGGCATCATTATACCTTGTCATCGTATCATTGGTAGTAATGGTGAATTGATCGGGTATGGTGGTGGACTGGCAGTCAAAAAAAGACTGTTGAAGCTAGAACAAAATCTGTTTGCAACCTAGAACGACATAAATGCTGAATGAACAAGAAAAATATGATTTTATAGGAAGCAGAGATACAAGATATGATGGTTTATTTTACACCGCGGTAAAAACAACTAAGATATTTTGCTTGCCATCTTGTAGAGCCAAAAAACCATTACAAAAAAATGTAATATTTTATGACACAAAAGAGGAAGCACTTGAAAATGGATTTAGAGCTTGTAAAATATGTAAACCATAAATCACATATACGATAATGCTCTGAAAATATGAAAAAGTTATCTATATCTACACACCAATAAAATGCTATAATCCTCTTATATAAACCACACAGAGGAAAGCAGACTATGATCTACGGCAAATATCAGACATTCTATGATGAGATTAGTATGTTTATAGAGAAACGCTTTATCTTTACCGATCCTCTCCATACACTGGCATACGGGACGGATGCATCGTTCTATAGACTGGTGCCCAAGATTGTGGTCTGGATGCATCAGGCAGAGGAGGTGAGCAGGCTTCTGGAGATTGCTGATAGGCTGGAGCTGCCTGTGGTATTTCGGGCTGCGGGGACTTCGCTCTCGGGGCAGGCGATCACGGACTCAATCCTGGTGGTGACCTCCAGAGATTGGCGTGAGATTGCTTATGATGAGGTGGGTCAGCTGGTGACGCTGGCTCCCTCGGTAGTCGGAGCTGATGCCAATGCCTATTTGGCGCCCTATGGACGCAAGATCGGCCCTGATCCTGCCAGTATCAGCTGTGCGATGATCGGAGGGATCGCAGCCAACAATGCTAGTGGGATGTGCTGTGGGGTAGCGGACAATTCGTATAAGACCCTACATGGGATGAAGCTCATCCTCTCTGATGGTAGTCGTCTTGATACGGCTGATCCTGCCAGTAGAGAGGCGTTTGCCCAGAGTCATGCCGCACTGCTGGACTCTCTGGCAAAGCTCTCAGCAAAAACCCATGCCAACAGAGCCCTCAGAGAGAAAATCGCACGCAAATTTAAGATCAAAAATACCTGTGGCTATAGCCTCAATGCACTGATCGACTATGAGGATTCTATCGACATCCTCGCCCATCTGATGATCGGCTCAGAGGGGACACTGGGCTTCATCGAGGAGATCACCTACCGTACCGTCCCGGAGTATGCCGACAAAGCCTCTGCGCTGATGATCTTTGGGAGTATCAAGGATGCCTGTGATGCCGTGCGTATCCTCAAGCAACACTGCTTTGAGGCAGTGGATGCAGCGGAGCTGATGGACAGGGCGGCACTGCGGTGTGTAGAGGATGAGGCTGGGATGCCAGAGTTCCTCAGAACCCTCAGCCCAGAGGCAACGGCACTGCTGGTGGAGACCAGAGCACCTGATGCAGTGAGACTCCAAGCCAATATCGAACAGATACTCTCTATGCTAGAGGGGATTGAGCCGGAGCTGCCACTGCATTTCACAGATGATGCGAAAACCTATGATCGGTACTGGAAGATCCGCAAAGGACTTTTTCCTGCAGTAGGAGCAGTCAGAGAGGCTGGCACTACGGTCATTATCGAGGATGTAGCCTACCCCATCGCGCACTTGGCAGAGGCGACGCTGGAGTTGCAGGCGATGTTTGCCAAGTATGGTTATGAAGAGGCGATCATCTTTGGGCATGCGCTGGAGGGCAATCTACACTTTGTCTTTACGCAGGCGTTTGAGGAGCAGAGTGAGATAGCACGCTATGAGAAGTTTATGGAGGAGGTGGCACAGCAGGTGGCTGTCACCTACAAGGGTAGTCTCAAGGCAGAGCATGGGACAGGCAGAAACATGGCGCCCTTCGTCGAGCTGGAGTGGGGAAAGGATGCCTATGATCTGATGTGGGAGATCAAGGGGATCTTTGATCCCAAAGGTCTGCTCAATCCCGGGGTCATCCTCAATAGAGACACTGAAGTCCATCTCAAAAACTTCAAGGCTATGCCAGCAGCCGACCCGCTTGTCGATACCTGTATCGAGTGTGGGTATTGTGAACCCAAGTGCCCCTCCAACTATCTGACCCTGACCCCCAGACAGCGGATCGTGGCATACAGGCATATGACGACACTGCAAGAGAGAGGAGAGCTGGAGAATCTGGAAGTACTGAAGGCGCAGTATCAGTATGATGGACTGGAAACCTGTGCCACCTGCCAGCTCTGCTCACTCTCTTGCCCGATCGGAATCGATACAGGGACACTGACCAAGAAACTCAGAGCCGAACAGATCGACAAAGTAGGGCAGGGGATCGCATGGCAGGTCGCCAAACACTACAGCGGAGTATTGCAGAGTGCCAGAGTAGCACTGAGCAGTGTGCGGTGGTTGGGGGATAAGCTTCCGGACCGCACGCTCTATGCTGGCATAAAGAAGCTTAGAAATCTCACGGGCGCCACTCTGCCACAGTGGACACCCAGCCTGCCCTCAGGAGAGAAGTTTTCGCCTGCCTTATCAGGGAAAAGCAGCAGCGACAAAGTGGTCTACTTCTCCTCTTGTATCAATCGCACCATGGCAAACCCCAAACAGGATGAAGAGAGACCGCTGTATGCGGTAGTGATCGGACTGCTAGAGAAGGCAGGCTATGAAGTGATCATCCCTGAAGATATCGATGGGCTCTGCTGTGGGATGCCTTTTAGCTCCAAAGGCTACATGGAGCAGGGCAAGATGAAGTCTGATGAGCTGGAGCAGGCGCTACACATCGCCAGTGAGGATGGCAAATATCCGATCCTCGGTGATATGTCTCCCTGCTCCAAAACCATGGCACAACACTTTGGTGAGCGGCTCAAGGTCTATGATTCGGTGGAGTTCATTGCTGAATTCCTACTAGAGAGACTTCCAATCCGACAGATTGAGGAGCCTATCATCATTCACCATACCTGTAGCACCA
>JALVVQ010000073.1 GCA_027023325.1 Campylobacteraceae bacterium
TGATCCCAAACCAGCGACCCAGTTTGCTCTTATTCATCTTGGGCAGCAACATCTCATAGATGCCATGTGTACCCAGAATCGCTGTCAACATCGAAGCCAAAATACCGATACTCATTGTCAACGCAAAACCTTTGACCGGCCCTGTGCCATAAGCATAGAGTACTACCGCAGAGATCAAAGTAGTGACATTCGCGTCCCAAATGGCGGTGAAGGCATTACTATAGCCGTCTTCAATGGCCTTCGCCACTGATTTTCCTTCTCTGAGGAGCTCGCGTATACGCTCAGTAATAATCACATTGGCATCCACTGCCATACCCACTGTCAGTACGATACCCGCCATACCCGGTAGCGTCAATGTCGCACCAAAAAGCGACATAATTGCCAAGATCAAAAAGAGGTTGGCGATCAGCGCCACATCCGCAATCACACCGGCATAACCATAATACAGTACCATAAATATAAAGACCAGCACAAACCCGAGTATCAAAGCAAATTTGCTTGCTGCGATACTGTCCGCACCAAGACTAGGTCCTACACTGCGCTGCTCCTCGACATAGACAGGCGCCAGCAGAGCCCCCGAGCGTAGTGCGATAGCAACATCCCTGGTCTCATTCACAGTAAAACTGCCTGATATCTGTCCGCGACCGCCGCCAATTCGCTCATTGATATGTGGCGCCGAGTAGACTTTGTTATCCAGTACAATCGCCATTCTGGCTCTTGTCTTGTAGGCTTCTCCAGAAAAATCTCCAAAGATCTTGGCACCTTCACCATTGAGTGTAAAAGTAATAATCGGCTGATTGTTCTTGTCAAATACCGCCTTGGCATCGGTCAGCATCGAACCATCCAAAATCGGTATCTCTTTGAGAAGATACTTCTCTTTCGTCTTCACATCAGGCAAAATAACATCTCTGTATTTTTTGGCCTCTGCGGCACTCATGGTCATGACTCTGGCTGCCCTGTCTTCATCGACTGCCATCATCTGCAGGTGTGCTGCTCTGGCGATGAGCTCCTTGATCCGTTTCTCATCCTCTTTAGTCTTGATACCTGGTACCTCAACCAATATCTTATCCTCACCCTGCTTGGCGACTGTTGGCTCTGCCAGACCAAACTGATCGAGACGGTTTCGTATCGTGTCTACCGCCTGGGAAATGGCGTTCTTCTTGGTGCGTGCTGCCTCTTCCGGAGTGATTGCAATCGAAAATTCCGAATCATGGCGTACGATCGTTACCCCTTTTAGGTCATCCGTCAGCCATTGTTTAATCTTCTCATACTCATCGCTGTCCAGTGCGTTAAATCGCACCTCATTGGTCTCTGTGTCTATATGCAGGTTATCCACTACTGCATCATTCTCATCCAGGATATACTTGACTGTCCCTGCAATAGACTTGATACGGGAAACCACCGCCTCCTCTGTCTTGACACCCAAGAGCATATGCAATCCGCCTTGCAGATCCAGCCCCAGTGTAATTTTTTTCCCACTGTCGCTGCTAGTCAGTGTCGGCAATGAAAATACCACACCGAAAATAAACGCAAATACAAACAGTACCACACGATAGTTAAGTCTACCTAACATTCCTATTGATCCTTTGATGCGCTATGAAATTAATCTATTTTTCGTGCCACAAAAGCACGATCTAGTTTGACTGTTGCCGTATCGCTCAGCTTGATTTTGATAAAATCTTCTTCTGTCTTGATCACTTCGGCAAACAGCCCGCCATTGGTGACAATTTTGTCCCCTTTTTTGAGTGCATCGAGCATCTCTTTGTGGGCTTTTTGCTGTTTCTGTTGTGGTCTGATGATCAGAAAATAGAAAATTGCAAAAAGCAAGATCAGTGGTAAAAATTGTGCCATACCTTGTGACATAGGAATCCTTTGAAGTTTAAAATTGGAAAATATTTTACCACTTATAGTATAACAGCGGGCTTTTGCATCGCAGCGCTTGGCTCTGTATATCTTTATCTGGCATGGTTTGATATCCAGAATGCTCTTATTGAGACGGTAACTGCGCTGCTCTTCTTTTGGTTCTTGCTGCAAGCTGAGCGGAAGATCTGGTTTTGGAGTGGATTTTTCATCGCACTCCTGTGGTTTTGGTGGATCATGGTCAGTTTCAAGCATTACCATATGCTTTGGGCGATTCCTTTGGGGCTGCTTTTTATCTCTTTGGTCTATGGGGGGATTTTTTGGCTGCTTGCATGGGGCTCGGAGAGGCTTGCGTCTTTTATTGGTGCGGTGGCAAATGCGTCTCGTAGCAATGGTGCGATGGCAATCGCCCCCTACGAGGTATTGTTTAGGGCGTTTGGACTTTTGGGATTGAGCTATCTTCATCCACTGGGCTTTGACTGGTTCAGACCTGAGTTGTTGTTTGTGCATACCTATATTGGGGTACACAAATGGCAATTTGCACTTATTTTGCTGGCCATGGGCTTGGCACAATATAGAAAAAACAGCCTCTTTTTGCTACTGCTTCTCCTTGCCTATTCTCCTGCCAAAACCATGGTCATTTATCATGAGAAGGATAGTCCTATCACCCTTTCCGGTACCATGACCACCGTAGAGGATAAATGGAATCCTAAGCTGGTCTCCTCTCACATCAACCGCGTACTGACTGCGATTGATCAGGCTACAACTCAGGGTAAACAGATGATCGTACTGCCAGAGTCTGTCTTTCCTTTCTTTCTAAACAGAGAACCACAACTGCTGGATGTGCTCAAAAAGCGCTCTCAAAAGATCACTATTGTCATAGGTGCACTCTATCTCGATGGTGACATACACCGCAACTCCACCTTTATTTTCCAAAAAGGCAGCTACCGTGTCGCCAACAAAGTACTGCTTGTGCCTTTTGGCGAAAGCAATCCTCTCCCCCAATGGGCAGGCAAATGGATCAATCAGGTCTTTTTCGACGGCGCTATAGACTATATCGCCTCTGCTGAGCCTACTAACTTTGAAGTGAATGGTACCCTCTATCGCAATGCCATCTGCTATGAAGCCACCAGCGAACAACTCTATACGGGAGCGCCCAAACAGATGATTGTCATCTCAAACAACGCTTGGTTTATCTCCTCTATCGAACCTACAGAGCAGAGGATGCTACTAGAGTTTTACAGCAGAAAATACGGCACTACTATCTACCATAGTGTCAACATGTCTCCTTCTTATATCGTACACACAAAGAGCTTCTGGTGAAAAAATTCTTCCAAGCCCCCATCAAAGGGTATCAGATGATCTCCAGGATGCTGCCTGCCTCCTGCCGCTACTACCCTACCTGCTCTGAGTATGCCAAGTGGCAGTTTGAGTTCAATGCACCACACCGAGCGATGCTAGCCAGTGGGCTGAGAATTCTGCGTTGCAACCAGCTCTTCGAGGGAGGGGTAGATTACCCACTTGTGCCATATCAGCCCCTAAAGCACCCTTGTTTATGCGATACTAACCGTTTCTATGGCAAAATCAGCATAGCGTATTGGCTGGTTCCCAAAAACAGCACACACTATTTTGTCCTAAAGGATCTCTATGACACTTACTTTGACTTCCCCGCTTGATATGCACCTGCATCTGCGAGACGGAGAGATGCTTCAGACCGTAGCCCCTCTCAGTGCCCAGCATTTCAGTGCCGCGATCATCATGCCCAATCTCCTCCCTCCCCTCACGACCAAAGAGGCGCTGCTGGCATACAAAGAAAGGATTTATGCCGCACTTCCTGATACCGATACCTCCTCTTTTGTACCACTGATGACACTCTTTTTCAGACCCGACTACAGCAGAGCATTTCTGGAAGAAATCCGCCCAGATCTCACGGCTATCAAACTCTACCCCGCAGGGATCACGACCAACTCTGAAGGAGGATTGAGTGGCTTTGATGTGGAGGAGCT
>JALVVQ010000074.1 GCA_027023325.1 Campylobacteraceae bacterium
AGATTGGGCTGCTTTTCTTAGCATACGGCTTTCACACAAAATTACTTTGTCCTGCGCAAATGCTTTCTTCACACCAGCCATGCGGGAGGTTGTCATGCTGTAATGTCCGCCAATCAATACTGCCAGTACCAAAACAACCAATGCCAGCCCTTTTTTATAGGCACCCTTGGGCATAAATGGTCGCGTACTGACAAAGAGTGTAATGCCCAAAATAAAGAGACCAATCAGAAGATAGCCGCCTTCTAAAATAAAAAACTTTTGCATAGCTATGTGCCTTTTTAAAAAGTATAGTAGCATAGCCTTGCATAAAGTATATTGATACCCATCAAGCCACTTTTAATCTAAACTACCTATACTAACAAAAATTCTAAAGCATGGTAGACATTTCATGAAAAAATTACTTTTTATCGCACTCGGACTCGGTTTTCTCTTTTTTGGCATTGGCGCTTATCTACAGAGCAAGCCAACTCCAAAAAATACGCGTATCTATACCTTTGTCAAGCAGTACAGCCCTTACTATCTGGACAAGCGATTTGGCGGCCTTCAGATCATGAGCAAAGAGGACAAAGAGTTCAAAGAGAAACCTGACAATATGGAGGTCTTTCACAGACTTGAATCTCTGGAAAAAGCATGGGGAAAAAGACATCTCAAGATAGATAATTTTCAACTTTCTGTCATGGACAACAATGGCAGTACCATCACAACAACGCCTCTAAAAAATAGAGATGAAATAGACTTCGTACATCGCTATTACGGGCTATAGAGGATACACCATGATTGATATTGTCCTCACTTTGGTATTCAGTGTTGTTATGCTGCTGTTTATGGTGTTTCCTGCGATGAAGATAGTAGAGTGGCTGGAAAATCAGATGACCATTCGCAGCACTTGGCACAACCCTCTGCTCTTCTTTGTCACCCTGATGCTTTCCCTATTGATAGGACTGTTTCTTCGTTTTTGGTAACTACAGAGCATTTCTAAAAACATTTTTTGTACGATGCGACAAGGGAGCACTCAACCCATGCAATGGGCGCTTGCGTTTGCGACCGCCAGAGTATCGGACAAAAAATATCAGTTTTTTAGAAATGACTTACATTAAACTTGCAGTGTTTCCGCTTTCTGCAACAGTCACCTTATCAGGGAAAACCCAGTTTCCACTAAGATCCTCTGAGCTTTGTATAGTGATGCGATTAAAGTATTGGTCAAAGCCTCTAAAGACACCCTCTTTGCCACTCTCCAGCAAGACCTCGAGATCTGTTTTGTGATTTTTTCTAAACTGATAATTCTTCTCCGCTACCAGTGCTGTCAGCTCCTTGTGTCTGGCCTTGGCAATATCTCCCCTGACTATCTCTTCCATAGAGGCAGATACCGTACCGTCTCTCTTGGAATAGCTAAAGGCATGCACATGCGTTAACGGCAGATCCACCAAGCGCTCTACTGCCTCCAGCCAGGCACTCTCGTCCTCTCCAGGATGCCCCACAATAAAGTCTGTACCCAACGCATACCCAGCATTAGCAAGCGTCTCAAAGAGCCGTCTGTCAGAAGCAAAGTCATTGCGCCTGTTCATCAGTTGCAACATCTTGTCGCTGGTATGCTGTAAGGCAATATGCAGGTGTTTCGCCATCCAAGGTTCTGAGAGAAGCTCCATAAATTCATCATCTATCTGTATGGGCTCCAGACTGCCGATACGGATGCGCCGCACCCCTCTGATCTGTGAGATCTTTTTGAGAAGTTTGGCCATAGAGCTGCCCTGCCCTTTGCCATAGCTACCCACATTGGTACCTGTGAGAATAAACTCCCCAAATCCATTGCTTGCCAGCTTGGTAATCTGCGCCAATACCGTCTCCTCAGTATGACTTCTGGCAGCACCCCTGACAGAAGGGATGATACAGTAGGAGCAGGCAAAATCACACCCCTCCTGTATCTTGATAAACGCCCTGCTCTTTCCGATAAACTCCTCTACGATCGTGGTATCAATATGGGACAGGTCACCAATCTCATAGAAGCGATCTGGACGCGCCAGTATCTCATTGATGTGCTCTTTCTCCGAGTGCCCCATCACGCCAAAGACCTTGCCATCTGCAAAAAGAGACTCCCCCTTGGAGTGAGAGCCGCATCCTGCCAAGATCACCTTGGTGCCTGGGTACTTTCGTGAGAGTGCATTGATATAGCCGCGCACAGAGCTGTCCGCGCCATTGGTCACTGTACAGGAGTTGACCACAACCACATCAGCCTCAGCCTCCTCCTGTGTCAGTATGGAGTCCTCCAGCTTGCTCATCATCACCTGAGTATCAAACTGATTGGTACGACACCCAAATGTCTTGAAATAGACGCTTTTCTTAGCTTTCATGTGTCTCTTTTATGTGGGTTTCTACAGGAGGAAGATCCGGTCTGGGGATACTGCTATTGACAAAAAGGGATTGTGTCGGATAGGCGATCTCGATGTCTTCTCTCTCCTGGATACGCTGGATGATCTCCAGTGATATCTTGCTACGCAGCGTCAGCGTGGCATAGGCGTTGGTCAGATACCAGGCAGAGATCACCATGCCATGCGGCTCGATAAAAGAGAGGATGCGTGGCTCCACATTGGTATTTTTGATATGATAGTGACTTCTGAGCTTGTTGAGCTGCTTTCGGGTGATGTCCGTATATCCCTTGGCGTACTTTTTTGTCACCTCTTTGGCGATAGAGATTGCCTTGGGAATATTGGAATCAAAAGTTACGGTAAAGTCTATCCCATCCCACACGGTCTTGAGCCCGGCATGAGAATAGTTGGCCACCATATCAGTAAAGATATAGTTGTTGGGGATAAAAATAATCCGCCCCGAACGGCGATTGTCCGTAAACGAGGTCAGTGTGACATCCTCCTGCATGGTCATACGCAGTGGAGAGATATCCACGATATCCCCCACATACTGCATGCCGTTTCGTACAAATTTGACACGATCTCCCACATGAATACTGCCACCAATGACGATCACCCACCAACCCATCAGAGACATAAACCAGTCTTTCATCGCGATAGCAATACCCGCAGAGGCAAATCCGATCACAGTCACCATATAGCTGACATTTTCTATATAGGCAAAGAGCAGCACCAGTACCAAAATAGTCAAAAAGACAAAATTGGCTGCCTTGTTGACCGTATAATAGCTGTCTTTGTTGATCATATAGCGGTGTACCAGATATTTGATCAACAAAAAGAGAAGGAGAAACACAAGCATCACACCAGCGATCTTCAGCATTTTTTCATATTCTTGCTCGACCTCTGCATCCAGTTTGAGCTTTTCCTCTTCGAGTTTTTTGTTGTAGACCTCTTTGGTGGTCTCAAATATCTCCAATACTGGTCCAAAAGTATCCAACTCTCCACGAAGCGCCTGCTTTTTTGCAGCGATTTCACTATCGTCTGGCTGCAACACAGAGAGTTTTTCCAGCAGTGCATACTTCTTTTTGAGCGTCTCCACCTCTTTGGAGAGGGACTGATAGGCTGTTTCGTACTTTTTTTGCTGCTCTGTCAGTTTTTTCCTATAGGAAATGGCACCCAGTATACCAACAGGGTTGCCTACTTCGGGGGCTTCCTCGATGCGTGGAGGCTCTATCAGCCGCTTGAAGGGGTCTTGTTCAAACTCCTTGAGTAGTTCCAGTTTCCCCTTGAGTGTCTGTAGTGTCACATGGTTCTTTTTGTAAAGTGCTTCCTCCTCATTTGTAGGCGTTTCCAATCTCTTGAGACGAAAGTTCTCTTTGAAAAGTTTCTCTTCTTTGTTTTTAAGTTTCTGATAGGTGCGATAATTGCTGTATATCTTGGTCCAGACATTGCCTTCTGTCTCTTTGGATTCTATCTCTTGCAATGCC
>JALVVQ010000075.1 GCA_027023325.1 Campylobacteraceae bacterium
TTTCGGAGAAGTAGTCTCCTATGAGGGTCGTAGAGCTTGTCATGATCAGCGCCACGCCAAAGCCAAGCACTGCACGACCTGCAAGAATACTATAGAAATCGCCCAGGTAAAACCCTGAACTTCCACCTACCACAAAAAGAAAGATACCCACATAGAGAGGCTTGAGTCGTCCCCATTTGTCCACAATATGCCCGGCGATCGGTGAAAAAAGTGCAATGATAATAGAGGGAATCGTCAGCATAAGTTTGGACAAAAACTCAATATGAGGAATCTCAGAGAAGGTGTGGCTAATCAGTGGCAGAGAGGAGACAATCGTAATACCAGACATAATGCCCAATGTCGCCACAAGCAGTAGGGCTATCTGGATATTTTTATCTCTGCGACTTTTCATGATACTCTTTTTAACGTATCATAGCGTAATAAGGATAACTAGAACACAGCCCCTAGAGTATCTCTCTCTGTCCTTTGGCATTGGGTTCAGAGAGTACTCCAGTGCGTGTCAATTGGTCAATAAGATTGGCAGAGCGGTTGTAGCCTATCTGCAGTTTTCTCTGGAGGTAGGAGATAGAGGTTTTTTTGTCTGTCAAGATCACCTCTTTGGCCTGCTCATAGAGCTCATCCAGATCGACCTCACCTTCATCACCGCCCTCTCCGCCGATGCCACCCCCTACAATCAGATAACTCTCGTCATACTCAGGCAGGCGCTGTGCCTTGAGAAACTCAGCGATCTCTTCGATCTCTTCTTCTTGGACCCAGGGAGCATGCAGACGCACAAGCCCTACAGTACCAGGAGGCGTAAAGAGTCCATCCCCCTGCCCCAACAGACTCTCTGCGCCCATCGAATCAAGAATAACCTTGGAGTCTATACGCTGACTGACACGGTAGCTCAGACGCGAAGGCAGATTGGCCTTGATGATACCGGTGACGACATCGACGCTGGGTCGCTGGGTTGCCACGATCAGGTGAATACCACAGGCACGGGATTTTTGTGCCAGACGGGCGATGGAGTTTTCTACCTCCTTGCCGCCATTCATCATCAGGTCAGCCAGCTCATCAATAATGATCACAATAAAAGGCATCTCTTCATCACCCGAACCGTCAGTTTTTATTTTCTCGTTATAATTATCGATATTTTTGGTGCGCTTCTCTGCCATCAGCTTATATCTACGCTCCATCTCTCCTACCATATTGGCCAGCGCGGTGATCGCCTTTTTGGGCTCGGTGATGACCGGTGTGATGAGATGTGGGATATCGTCATACATACTAAACTCCAGCATTTTGGGGTCGATCATCATCAGCTTGAGGTGGTCAGGATCATTACGATAGAGCAGAGAGATCAGCATCGCATTGATACCGACAGACTTTCCTGAGCCTGTGGTACCTGCGATCAATAGGTGCGGCAGCTTCTTGATATCAGTGATAAAAGGTTTACCTACAATATCTTTGCCCAATGCCACTGTCAGAGGCGAGGAAGATTCTTTGAAAAGCTTGCTTTCCAGAATATCACGCAGATAGATCGTATCTCTACTTTCATTGGGAATCTCGATACCCACCACATCGCGTCCCGGTATCGGTGCCTGTATGCGAATCGTCTCTGCGCTCAGTGCCATCGCCAGGTCATCTTGAAGTCCCAATATCTTGGAGACTTTGACATCAGGGGCTGGCTTGAATTCAAAGGTAGTTACCAGCGGCCCAGTATAGGTACGGACGATATCTCCGTTGATCTTGAAGAGGCGAAGCTTCTCCAGAAGGTTGCCTGACTTTCGGTCTATCTCTGCCTCATTGACTTTCCTCACTACTTTGGGAGGCTTCTGCAAAAAGTCTATCTTGGGAAGGCGGAAGTTTTTGGGCTTGGCTACTTTGCCTTTTTCTATCTGTGAGAGTATCTTGGCGTTCTCTTCCAGTTCATTGACGATCTTGACGCTGCTTCTTCTTGCTGTTTTGGGTACACTTGGCTTGACTTCGACTTTTTGTTTTGACTTTGTCTTTGGCGTCAAAATTTCCTCCAGCTCTTCATCACTATACTGTATCTCCTCTTCTGCCACAACAGGCTCTCGTGTAGGCTGCGGAGCAGTAGTTGGGGCGACAGACTCCTCCTGTAGACTTACTACAGATTGCTTGGTATAGCGCGGTGCTTCTACCTCCTCTATCGGATCAAGAGGCATATGAAGAATATCCTCAATCTCTCTTTTTCGCTGAAAATTAAAAGGATTTTGAAAAATTGATCTTACTGTACTGTACAGAGAGCTGAGTGACATAATCCTATCACTTTCTACATCAATGTCTTTTTCAGTCTCACAAGCATCTTCTTCTTTTTTTCTGTTGAATGGCGACTTCAACTTCTCATAGAGCTTGACAAAGTCATACTCATCATCGATTACCAGTACCAGCGCCAGCATAAAGATCATAAGCCAAAAGAGCCACAAACCTGCTTTTCCGATAAAAGGCAACAGTGTGGTGTGGATTTCACGCCCTATAAAACCAGCATGCTCAGCTCCTACTATCAAAGACTGCAAAAGCACCAGTGCAATCAAAAAGAGTATCCATCCCACATACCCATCCAGTCTTTTGAGGAGCCAAGGTTTGGTATAAAATAGATAGAGGGGGTAGAATAGCAGGAGCAAGTTGACATAGGCAAGGTAGCCAAACAGCTCTATATTGGTATCTCCAATGATCTTTCCGATATTGCCAACCAGCGAAGTATCATGAAATACCGTAGAGAATGCACCGAAAAGTAAAATAATGGCTGCAATAATAATCGTAATTTTCACGCATGCTCCTTGAGATAGCACTATTTTCAGTTGCCATATTATAACATATGAAAATTAGACTAGGGCGCCCCCAAGAAGGAAAATAGGTGATTAATGGGTATTTTTTACGCAGTAATTATCATTTGTCAATACTTTTCTCCGAATGTATGTCATTTTATTGCATTTTAGTAAAAGTTTGTGCTACAATTGTTTATCATTTATCAAAAGGAAAAGCATGAAAAAAGCGGAATTCATAGCGCAGGTAGCAGCAAAAAGTGGATTATCCAAAAAAGATACTGAAGTGGTAGTAGAAAAGGCACTCGAAACCATCACAGAAGCACTCATCAAGCGTGACTCCGTCTCTTTCCTTGGATTTGGCTCTTTTGCCGCAACCAAAAAAGAAGCCAGAGAGATTACTATCCCGGGCACAAGCAGAAAAGTGAAAGTACCTGCCAAGTTCAGTGTCAGGTTCAAACCAGGAAAACTCCTCAAAGAGGCAGTCAAGTAAGCTATTTTTAAGTCCTGCTCTATTACAATTCCACTCACCTTTTATAGGTCGATGCCTCGGTGGTGGAATTGGTAGACACGCTAGACTCAAAATCTGGTGGGCTTTGCCCGTGTCGGTTCGACTCCGACCCGAGGTACCACAACATATGGATATGCGGGCGTAGCTCAGCGGTAGAGCATAACCTTGCCAAGGTTAGGGTCGACGGTTCGATCCCGTTCGCCCGCTCCATTTTTAACTTCCTATGCACTTTCTTAATACTTATCTATTTTTGCTATAATTGTTTACATACAAATATCCAAAGGTACACCAATGGAAGCATTTGATTTAAAAAACTATACTTACGAAGAGTATCTACAAATAGACAAAACCACACCTGACAATGAATACTATGAACTCATTTTCGGTCGTATCTACGCTATGTCTGGGGCGACAGCCACACATCAGGATATTGTTTTAAATATTGCCACACACCTCAGAACATACAAACAAACAAGTAACTGCTTCCCACGCATTGCACCTTTTGATCTAAAGATAGAGTGCACAGGCGTCATCAATGTCGTGCAGCCAGATATCATACTCTACTGCGA
>JALVVQ010000076.1 GCA_027023325.1 Campylobacteraceae bacterium
GAGGAAGTCCTCTAAGCGGAGTTAGATATAATATCAGCCGCAAAATAAAATAGAGCTAGGAGAAAGAAATGGCTAAAGAAAAATTTGAACGAACCAAACCGCATGTCAATGTGGGTACTATTGGTCATGTAGACCACGGTAAAACAACACTGACTGCTGCGATCACAGCCGTACTTGCAACAAAGAACGACTCTGCATTTATGGATTATGATGCAATCGATAACGCGCCCGAAGAGAGAGAAAGAGGAATCACTATCGCTACTTCTCATGTCGAGTACGAGACAGAGAACAGACACTACGCGCATGTTGACTGCCCAGGTCACGCTGACTATGTCAAAAATATGATTACAGGTGCTGCTCAGATGGATGGTGCGATTCTTGTTATCGCAGCAACTGATGGACCAATGGCGCAAACTAGAGAGCATATCCTTCTTTCTCGCCAGGTAGGTGTTCCTTATATTGTTGTATTCTTGAACAAAGAAGATCAGCTTGATGATGAGGACAAAGAAGAGATGCTTGAGCTCGTAGAGATGGAAGTGCGTGAACTTCTTGAAGAGTACGAATTCCCAGGTGACGATACGCCTATCGTGGCTGGCTCTGCATTCCAAGCATTAGAAGAGGCCAAAAAAGGTCAACTCGGTGAGTGGTCTGAAAAGATCATCAAGCTGATGGACGAAGTAGATACTTACATCCCAGAACCAGAGAGAGATATTGATCAGGATTTCTTGATGCCTATTGAGGACATCTTCTCTATCCAGGGTCGTGGTACAGTTGTTACAGGTAAGATCGACAGAGGTCAGGTCTGTGTAGGTGATTCTATCGAGATTGTAGGTATCAAAGATACTCAGACAACAACTGTTACGGGCGTTGAGATGTTCCGTAAAGAGATGGACTGTGGTCAAGCTGGCGATAACTGCGGCGTGCTTATCCGTGGTATTGAGAAAGAAGCAGTACAAAGAGGTATGGTTCTTTGTAAGCCAGGTTCAATCACTCCGCATATCAAGTTTGAAGGTGAAGTCTATATCCTCACCAAAGAGGAAGGTGGTAGACATACGCCATTCTTCAACAACTATAGACCTCAATTCTATGTAAGAACAACAGATGTTACTGGTTCTGTAACACTTCCAGAGGGCACAGAAATGGTTATGCCGGGAGACAATGTTAAAGTTGTTGTTGAGCTTATTGCGCCAGTTGCACTCGAAGAGGGTACTAGATTTGCTATTCGTGAAGGCGGTAGAACTGTTGGTGCTGGTGTTGTGTCTAAGGTTATCGAGTAGACCCCTACTCGTTGACTTTAGGGCAATCACAAGGGATTACCC
Organism: Campylobacteraceae bacterium; assembly: GCA_027023325.1. Classification (GTDB taxonomy): domain Bacteria; phylum Campylobacterota; class Campylobacteria; order Campylobacterales; family Sulfurovaceae; genus JAAXPZ01. The sequence goes on from JALVVQ010000076.1 coordinate 1,320, forward strand.
CTACGGGGTTACTTTGTAGGGGTACCTCTTTGTAGGTGCCTTGAAATATAGGAGATAGTATGAGAGAAACAATTCACCTTGGATGTGAGAAGTGCACAAGAAGAAATTATCACACAACCAAGAATAAAAAAACCACTACAGGCAAACTTACATTGAAAAAGTACTGCAAGTGGTGTCGAGCACACACTGAACACAAAGAGATGAAGCTCTAGTAGCTTCTGTCTCATTGTGTCTAAGATTTAGGCCAATAGCTCAGTTGGTAGAGCACTGGTCTCCAAAACCAGGTGCCGGGGGTTCGAGTCCCTCTTGGCCTGCCACAACAAAAGGTAACATAACATGGGAAAATTAACAAAATTATTTAGAAACGCAAGAATCGAATTAGATAAAGTTATCTTTCCAACAAAAGTTCAGGTACGACAGGCATTTGTAGCGGTATTACTGGTTGTCGCCGTAATATCTATATTTTTAGCACTGGTTGATATGACGATGTCAGCTATCGTTTCATCTACATTATAAGGAAGCGCACAGATGGCTTATCAATGGTACGCAATACAAACCTACTCGGGCAGCGAAAAATCAGTCAAAGCAGGCATAGAGCAGTTGGCAAAAGATTATGGTCTTGAGGAGAAAGTGGAACAGGTTGTTGTTCCTACCGAAGAGGTCATTGAGGTCAAGAATGGCGAGAAGAAGATCACAGAGAGAACACTTTACTCTGGATATGTATTTGCCAGTGTTGATCTCGATACAGATCTTTGGCACAAAATACAGAGCTTGCCAAGAGTGTCTCGATTTATCGGAGAGCAAAAGACACCAACAGCACTGACTGATGCCGATATTAAAGTGATTTTGGACAAGATGGAGAACCAAGGTGCTCCTCGTCCCAAGGTAGACTTTGAGACAGGTGAAATGGTGCGTATTATTGATGGACCATTTGCGAACTTTACAGGCATGGTTGAAGAGTATGATCTTGACCATGGCAAATTGAAGTTGAATGTTTCCATATTTGGTCGGAATACACCGGTTGAGATCCTTTATACACAAGTAGAGAAGATCATATAGTCCTGGGCTCAAGACTTAAAAGGTGAGCCACTATCAATCTAATAGAAGGAAGTCAAAATGGCAAAAAAAATTGCTGAAAAGTTCAAGATGATGATTCCAGCAGGTCAAGCCAACCCGTCACCACCGGTTGGTCCTGCTCTAGGTCAAAGAGGTGTAAATATCATGGAATTCTGTAAAGCATTCAATGAGAAATCAAAAGACAAAATGGGCTTTAGAATCCCTGTAGTTGTGACTGTTTATGGGGACAAAAGCTTTACAATGGATCTCAAGCAGCCACCTGCGAGTGATCTTATCATGAAAGAAGCAGGTATCAAAAAGGGTACAGATAACCCACTTTTGAACAAGGTAGCAACTATTTCTCAAGAGCAACTACAAAAAATTGTTGAGCTTAAGATCGCAGATCTTAATACAGACGACAAAGAAGTAGCAGCGAAAATTATTGCTGGTTCATGCAGAAGTATGGGTGTAGAAATAGCAGAGTAAATCTTTTTACCACTCGAGATTTCAAAGAAAGTGGGAGCAAAATAAGCGGAGAAAACTATGGCAAAAAAAACAAGTAAAAGAACACAAACACTTCTAGAAAAGATTGATAAAACAAAAGTATATAGTGTAGATGAGGCGATAGAGACTGCAAAAAGTCTCAAGTCAGCAAAATTTGACGAAACCTTTGAAGTGGTACTGCAGCTTAATGTAGATCCACGGCACGCAGACCAGATGGTTCGTGGCTCAGTAGTCATGCCTCACGGGACGGGTAAAAAAGTCACTGTGGCAGTCTTTGCCAAAGGCGAAAAAATAGATGAAGCCAAAGCAGCTGGTGCTGACTTGGTAGATACGGATGCCTTGATTGAAGATATTCAAGCAGGCAATATCAACTTTGATACGGTGATTGCTACACCTGATATGATGGGTGTACTCGGAAAGGTAGCAAGAGTCTTGGGACCAAAAGGCTTGATGCCTAACCCAAAGACTGGTACCGTTACAATGGATGTAGCCACTGCTATCAATAATGCAAAAAGTGGACAGGTTAATTTCCGTGTGGATAAAAAAGGAAATGTTCATGCTGGTATTGGGAAAGTGAGCTTTAGTGTAGAGCAGCTCAAAGAAAACTTTATTGCATTTATGGAAAAAATCAATAAAGCCAAACCGGCAAGTGCAAAAGGAAGATATATCAAAAGTGGCGCACTGTCTTTGACTATGAGCCCTTCTGTAAAGCTTGATACCACCGAGCTGATGGAGATAAAGTAAGTCTTTATCTAGAGATTAATCTTAGGTCTAAGACAATAGGGGCGAAAGCTTAATGAGTCTTTCTAAAAAGAGAGATGTATCCGGAAGGATCCCTATTGTAGGTCGAAAGGAGAAAAAATGACAAGAACTGAAAAAGAACAATTGGTTGCTGAAATGACTGCTGACTTCAAAGAAGCCGGCGCTATCGTTGTCTGTGATTATAAAGGCATGACTGTTCCTGATCTCGAAAGTGTTAGGGCTGATGCCAAAGTAGAAGGTAACAGTGTGAGAGTAATCAAAAATACACTCGCATCCATCGCATTGAAAAATGCAGGATGTGATGCGTTGGCACTCTCTGAGACTAATCTTGTAATTTGGGGTGAAACCCAAGTGTTGCCTTGTAAGGTAGCAGATAAAGCAGCAACAGCCTTTAAAGAAAAGTTCTCTATCAAAACAGGTTTGCTTGAAGGCAAAGTGGCAGACATTGAAACAATCAATGCTATGGCAAAACTTCCGACCAGGGATGAGCTTATTGGTATGTTGCTTAATGTTTGGAATGCACCAGTGCAGAACTTTACAATTGGTCTACAAGCACTAGCAGATAAAAAAGACGCTGAGGCTTAATGGTGGTGAGAGCTATTAGGCTCTTGGTCGGGGAACGATTCCCCAATTTTATTTTGTAAACACATAGAAGGATATATTATGGCAACAACAAAAGAAGATGTATTAGAGTTTATCTCTAACTTATCAGTACTTGAGCTCTCTGAGCTTGTAAAAGAGTTTGAAGAGAAATTTGGCGTTACAGCGCAGGCGACAGTAGTGGCTGCTGCTGGTGGTGGTGCGGCTGAGGCAGAAGATGAGCAGACTGAATTCAATGTTGTGCTTACTGATGCTGGCGCAAAGAAGATCAATGCAATTAAAGTAGTAAGAGCAATTACTGGTCTTGGTCTTAAAGAGGCGAAAGCTGCGGTTGAAGAGGTACCCAGTGTACTCAAAGAAGGTGTCTCCAAGGAAGAAGCAGAAGAAATCAAAAAACAGATCGAAGAGGCAGGTGCTTCTTGCGAACTTAAATAAGTATTTACCAAGTTGTATGGCAGTTTCTGCTATACTTCTTGTTTGTCAGTAAATTTTATGGACATAGTGACAAACTATTCAGAGACATTTCATACCCTCTTGCTATAGCTTTTTTGTATGCCCACAAACCAAATATGACAGAGTATTGACAACATTTTGGCACACAAAATTTTGGTAATATGGCGGATATCTATCCCAACCCTTCACATCAACTAAACCAATAAAGGTTACCCAATGTTAAACTCCCTCCATTCAGGAAATAGACTTCGTGTTGATTTTTCTAAAACGCCCCGCGAGATAGAAATACCCAACCTACTCCAGCTTCATCAGAAAAGCTACGAGAACTTCCTTATGCTTGATGCCAAGGACAGATCAGGCAGCATCATTGAAAAAGTCTTTAAGTCTTCTTTTCCTATTCATGATCAGCAAAATAGAGTCACACTTGATTATAAAGGCATAGAGGTCATTAGACCGAAATATACGGTAAGAGAGTGCATGGAGAGAGGCCTAACCTACTCGGTCTCTCTCAAACTTAATATCGCATTGACCATTTGGAACCGTGACGAGAAAACAGGGGAGAAGCTTGACCCCAAAGAGATTAAAGAGCAGGGTGTCTATATCAGAGATATTCCTTTGATGACAGATAGAACCTCTTTTATCGTTAATGGTGTAGAGAGGGTCATTGTCAATCAGCTTCATAGATCGCCAGGTGTGATTTTCAAAGAAGCAGAAGCCGCGACTACCGTCAACAAATTGATCTATTCTTCACAGATTATTCCTGATCGTGGATCATGGCTCTATTTTGAGTACGATGCCAAAGATATTCTGTATGCACGTATCAACAAAAGAAGAAAAATACCAGTTACGATTCTTTTTAGAGCATTGGACTACAGCAAAGAAGACATCATTAAACTCTTTTATCCAACGAAAGAGATTACGATTAAAGATAATCGCTTCTTGGTTAAGTTTGATATTGCCGATGTTATCGGTAGAGCAGAGCAGGAAATCAAAGATGTGAGTGGTAATGTCATTGTGGCTGCAGGCAAGCGATTGACAAAGAAAAAAGCAGAAAAGTTGGTAGAGGGGGGTCTGGAGTGGATCGAGTATCCTATAGAGACATTGATGGAGCGACATCTTGCTAAGCCTATTGTCGACCAAGAGAGCGGGGAAGTACTTTATGATGTGGTTACGCCATTGGACGAGAACAAACTTAAAAAAATTATTGACAACGGAATCGAAGTTATCACTATTGCCAACGATCTGGCTGAAGACACTGACAGTTCGATTATCAAAGCATTTATTGCTGATGGAGAGAGCTTAAGATTACTGAAGCAGACCGAAGGAATCGAGGACGAAAACCTTCTCTCTGCTATTCGTATTTATAAAGCAATGAGACCAGGAGAACCTGTTACTCCTGATGCGGCAAAGAAATTTCTTAAAGAGCTTTTCTTTGATCCAGAGCGCTATGACCTGACAAGGGTTGGCAGAATGAAGATGAATCACAAGCTGGGACTAGATGTACCTGAGTATATTACAGTGTTGACCTCTGAAGACATTATTAATACGGTAAAGTATCTGATAAAAGTTAAGAATGGGCAGGGGCATATTGATGATAGGGATCATCTCGGAAATCGCCGTATCCGTGCGATTGGCGAACTCTTGGGGAATGAGCTTCATAATGGCTTGATGAAGATGCAAAAGGCGATTCGAGACAAGATGCCTACTATCTCTGGGGCACTAGATGAGCTCATGCCGCATGACCTGGTCAACTCTAAAATGATTACCAATACTATTTTGGAGTTTTTCTCTTCCGGACAGCTTTCGCAGTTTATGGATCAGACAAACCCCTTATCTGAAGTAACACACAAGCGAAGACTCTCTGCCTTGGGCGAGGGTGGACTGGTCAAAGAGAGGGCTGGATTTGAAGTGCGAGATGTGCATCCGACACATTATGGAAGAATCTGCCCTATAGAGACACCAGAAGGTCAAAACATTGGTTTGATTAACACCTTGGCAACCTACGCCAAGGTCAACGAGCTTGGTTTTATTGAAGCGCCTTATAAGGTGGTTAAAGATAGACAGGTAACAGATGAGATTGTCTATATTACAGCGACACAGGAGGAGGACAAGATCATTGCTCCTGCATCTACCGTGGTAGATGAGAATGGCTATATTACCGAAGAGCTGATTGAGACCAGACACAATGGTAACATTGGGCTTAATGAATCATTGAAGGTCAACTTAATCGATATCTCTCCATTGATGATTTCTGGTTCTACAGCAGCATTGATTCCCTTCTTAGAGCATGATGACGCCAACCGCGCACTGATGGGCTCAAACATGCAGCGCCAGGCAGTACCTTTGCTCAAAACAGAGACGCCTATGGTTGGTACAGGTATGGAGGCGATTGTAAGCCGTGATGCTTGGGAGTCTGTCAAGGCAAAAAGAGCCGGAAGGGTCGAAAAGGTAGACGCCAAAGGCATCTACATCATGGGCGAAGATGAAAGTGGTGTTTTTATTGATCATTATGGTCTGGAAAAGAATATGAGAACTAACCAAAATACTACTTTTACCCAAACGCCTATTGTTAAATTGGGTCAAGAGATAAAGACAGGCGAGGTGATTGCAGATGGTCCCAACATGGATCAGGGAGAATTAGCAATCGGAAAAAATGCACTGGTCGCTTTTATGCCATGGAATGGATACAACTATGAGGATGCGGTCATTATCTCCGAAAAAATGATTCGAGAGGATACTTTCACCTCTGTGCATATCTATGAGAAAGAGATCGAAGCAAGAGAGCTAAAGCACGGCACTGAAGAGATCACTAGGGATATTCTTAATATCCGAGAGGATGAGCTGCTCCATCTGGATGAGAGTGGTATTGTGGAGATTGGTACCTATGTGAAGCCAGGCATGATTCTAGTAGGAAAAGTATCACCCAAGGGAGAAATCAAGCCTACGCCAGAAGAGAGACTGCTTAGGGCAATTTTTGGTGAAAAAGCAGGACATGTGGTAAACAAATCTCTTTACTGTCCTGCCTCTATGGAAGGTGTGGTTGTAGATATCAAGATCTTTACAAAAAAAGGCTACAAGAGAGATGCTAGATCAATCAAGGCTTACGAAGAAGAGCGGGCAAGGCTGGATGGCGAACATCACGATCAGCTTCTGATGATTGACAGAGAAGAAATGCTGAGAATTATTGCCCATCTCTCCAGCCATGTGCTTGTCTCTGATGTTACCGTTGCAGATACAGAGTACAAAGCTGGAGAGACACTCTCCAAGGGAGCCATTGCCGGCATCAATAGGTTTGCTCTTAAGGGTGTCACGCAGGCCTATTCGGAAGAGGTTCAGAAAGAATATGAATCGATCAAAAACTATTTCCTGAAGCAAAAGAAGAAGCTGAAAGTAGCACACGAAGAGAAGTTGGTAGTACTCGAGAAGGATGATATCCTCCCAAGTGGTGTAACCAAGCTGGTCAAAATCTACATCGCAACCAAGAGAAAACTCAAGGTGGGGGACAAGATGGCAGGCCGCCACGGAAACAAAGGTATCGTTTCTAATATCGTGCCGGAGATCGATATGCCTTATATGGAGGATGGTACGCCGGTAGACTTGATTCTCAATCCGCTGGGTGTTCCTTCTCGTATGAACATCGGACAGATTTTGGAAGTACACCTTGGGCTGGTGGGCAAAAGACTGGGAACGCAGATTCAGGAGATATTTGAAAACAAGCAATCTGATTTTGTGCAGCAGCTCCGAAGCAAAATGATGGAGATCGCCAATATCGCTAAACTGATGAAAGCCAAGAACGAGTTGGTCGACATGAGCGACGAGACACTGTTGGGATATGCAAGAGACTGGAGCAAAGGTGTAAAGTTTTCGGCACCAGTGTTTGAGGCGCCTACGCAGGTAGAGTTTGACAAACTGTTTGAGCTTGCTAAGATAGACAGCGATGGCAAGATGGTACTCTTTGATGGAAAGACTGGAGAGAAAATGACAGAGCGTGTCAATGTGGGCTATATGTATATGCTGAAGCTGCACCACTTGGTCGATGAGAAGGTGCATGCTCGATCCACAGGACCTTACTCGCTGGTCACGCAGCAGCCAGTAGGAGGAAAGGCGCTTTTCGGAGGTCAAAGATTTGGAGAGATGGAGGTGTGGGCACTAGAAGCCTATGGTGCCGCTCATACGCTCAAAGAGATGTTGACTATCAAATCCGACGATGTAGAGGGGCGAGCCAGAGCCTATCGCGCGATCACTAAGGGAGAGAGTGTGCCTGCATCAGGTATTCCTGAGACCATGTTTGTCTTGACCAAAGAGCTTCAGGCTCTTGGATTAGACACTGAACTGTATGCAAAGAAAGAAGAGGGGACTGAAGATGAGTAAGCAATTGGAAAATTTGGTACCAATAGATATCAATAGTGAAGATAAGCCAAGAGACATAGAGGCATTGCAACTGAGAGTTGCCAGCCCAGAGAAAATTCTCTCTTGGAGTTACGGCGAGGTAAAGAAGCCTGAGACCATCAACTATAGAACCCTCAAGCCAGAGAGAGACGGGCTTTTTTGTGCCAAGATTTTTGGTCCTATTAATGACTATGAGTGTCTGTGCGGAAAATATAAAAAGATGCGTTATAAAGGTGTGGTCTGCGAGAAGTGCGGGGTAGAGGTCACCAGTAAAAAAGTAAGACGAAATCGTATGGGTCATATCGATCTTGTAGCACCTGTAGCACATATCTGGTATGTTTCCTCTTTGCCATCTAGAATCGGTATTCTACTCGGTGTCAAGATGAAAGATCTTGAGCGGGTACTTTACTACGAAGCCTATATTGTCAAGAGCCCTGGCGAAGCATGCTATGACAGTGAAGGCACCAACCCTATACAGAAAAATGATGTTCTCAATGAAGAGCAGTACCAGATGATTTCTCAGCGTTTTGAAGACACGGGTTTTGATGCGAGAATGGGTGGCGAGATCGTCAAAGAGCTTTTGGGTCAACTGGACTTGGTTGAGATGTTGCAAAACCTCAAAGAGGAGATGGACAGTACCAAATCAGAAGCCAAAAGAAAGACTATCATTAAGCGCCTGAAAGTTATTGAGGCGTTCTTGAACTCTGGCAACCGTCCTGAGTGGATGATGTTAGACTATCTACCGGTATTGCCACCAGACTTGAGGCCACTGGTAAGCTTAGATGGAGGAAAATTTGCTGTTTCAGATGTGAATGATCTCTACAGAAGAGTCATCAACCGAAACCAGAGACTTAAGCGACTGGTTGAGCTGGATGCTCCGGAGATCATTGTTCGAAATGAAAAGCGAATGCTCCAAGAAGCAGTTGATGCACTTTTTGACAATGGCAGACGAAGCAATGCAGTGAAGGGCGCAAACAAGCGGCCACTCAAGTCGCTTTCCGAGACTATCAAAGGAAAGCAGGGGCGATTTAGACAAAACCTTCTTGGAAAACGTGTGGACTTTTCTGGACGTTCTGTGATTGTTGTGGGCCCAAATCTACGTATGGATGAGTGTGGACTGCCCAAGAAAATGGCACTGGAACTTTTCAAGCCACATATGATGGCAAAGCTTGAGGAGAAGGGCTATGCGACAACCCTCAAGCAAGCAAAGAATATGATAGAGAAGCAGTCTAGTGAGATATGGGAGTGCCTGGAAGAGGTGGTGGATAGTTATCCAGTTCTGCTTAACCGTGCACCCACACTACACAAGCTTTCGATTCAGGCCTTTCACCCGAGACTGATTGACGGCAAAGCCATCCAGCTTCACCCACTCGTCTGTTCTGCCTTCAACGCAGACTTCGATGGGGATCAGATGGCTGTACACGTGCCACTCTCAGATGAGGCCATTGCCGAGGCGAAGATCTTGATGCTCTCCTCTATGAATATCCTACTTCCAGCTTCAGGTAAAGCGATTGCGGTACCTTCTCAGGATATGATTTTGGGTCTATACTACCTCTCATTGGAGAAAGCAGATGTAGCGGGTCAGCACAAGCTGTTCGCCAATGTAGACGAAGTGTTTATTGCATTTGAGCAACAGACACTCGATCTCAATGCGAGAATCAGAACGGTAGTAGATGGCGACATTGTTACCACTACAGCAGGGCGTATCATTCTTAAATCGATTATGCCAGACTATGTCCCCCAGAAGCTCTGGAACAGAATTATGAAAAAGAAAGATATTGCCACACTCGTAGACTACATTTACAAGCATAGTGGTATTTCACATACAGCAGAGTTCCTTGACAATCTCAAGGACATGGGTTTTAAATATGCTACTAAAACAGGGGTATCAATCTCTATTGATGACATCAAGATACCTGATGCCAAAGAGGGTATTGTTGCTGAGGCAAAGGTTAAAGTTGTAGCGATTCAGAAGCAATTCGGTGCAGGACTTTTGACTGATCAAGAGCGATATAACAAGATTATTGATATCTGGACGGATGCGAACAACAAGATTGCAGAGGAGTTGATGTCCCTGATTAAAAAAGATAAAGACGGATTCAACTCTGTCTATATGATGGCTGACTCAGGGGCAAGAGGTTCTGCTGCGCAGATAAGACAGCTCTCTGGTATGCGTGGATTGATGGCCAAATCAGACGGATCAATTATTGAGACACCTATTACCTCAAATTTTCGTGAAGGGTTGAATGTCTTGGAGTACTTTATCTCCACACACGGTGCCAGAAAAGGTCTTGCAGATACCGCACTAAAGACAGCCAACGCCGGGTATTTGACACGAAAGCTGATCGATGTGGCACAAAATGTTAAAGTCAGCATAGAGGATTGTGGTACGCATGAAGGGGTGGAAGTCTCCGACATCATTGTCGGTAATGAGTTGATCGAACCACTCTCTGACCGTGTTTATGGACGGGTCATTGCAGAAGATGTGATCGATCCAGTCACCAATGAAGTACTTCTCAGCGAAGGTACATTGATTGAAGAGGAAGAAGCACAGGTGATTCGTGATACAGGTGTAAGATCTGTGGTAATGAGAGCCCCTGCCAGCTGCAAGGCTGCAAAGGGCATCTGTGCCAAATGCTATGGATTGAACATGGCAGAAAACAGACTCGTGAAAATAGGCGAAGCTGTAGGTGTCATTGCAGCACAGTCTATTGGTGAGCCGGGTACGCAGCTGACACTGAGAACTTTCCACACGGGAGGAACGGCCAGTGCAGGCAAAGAGGAGCGACAAGTTATCGCTACCAAAGAAGGATTTGTACGATACTACAACCTTACTGCCCATAGAAATCGTGAAGATAACCTCATCGTGGCTAATAGACGAAATGCTGGCGTGTTGCTTGTGGAGCCAAAAATTAAAGCATTGGTCAAGGGTAAACTTTCCATCTCCATACTGCATGATGAAGTGATACTTACTGTCGTGCCCAGCAAGGGAGAAGAGTATAAATACAGCTTGAGAAAAGGAGATGTTGCCAAAGCCAATGAGCTTGCCGGTGTTGCCGGAAAAGTAGAAGGAAAACTCTATCTCCCGTTGCAAGACGGAGACATTGTCCAGGAGGGTGGCTCTATCGTAGAGGTGATTCAGGAAGGCTGGTCCGTGCCTGCCCACATCCCATTTGGTTCTGAACTTAAGGTAGAGAATGGTGCGCCTATTGCGCAAAAAGTGATTGCCAATGCGAGAGGAAAAGTCAAGTACTTTATTCTTAAGGGGGACTACCTTGAGGCACTTGAAAATATCAAAAAAGACTCTGTTGTGGAGGAAAAGGGTATCTTTGCGGTGGTGGTAGACGAGAGCAACCATGAAGCAGCCAGACACTATATCTCAAGAGGCTCTGTGATCAACGTAGAGCATGATGATATGGTAGAGAGAGGGGAGACTATTGCGGCATCTCAGACGCACACACAGATTGCCATTGCTGAATGGGATCCTTATTCTGAGCCTGTGATTGCAGAACAGGGTGGGGTTGTGAGTTTTGAAGATATCATCCCTGGTGTGACAGCCACTGAGCAGTTTGATGAGTTGACTGGAGACACAAGACTGGAGCTCAATGAGTATATCGCTGCAGCCTATAAGCCTGCAATCGTGCTGGCAGGTAAAGATGGTGAGCTCGTCCGGTATCAGTTGGATCCTAAAAGTATCCTGCATGTACAAGATGGTGCTACCGTGAGTATTGCTGACATTTTGGCCAAGAAGCCAAAAGCAGCCATCACCTCCAAGGATATCACAGGGGGTCTCCCTCGCGTTTCAGAGCTCTTTGAAGCAAGAAGACCTAAAAGTATTGCATTGATTGCCAAGATTGATGGTCTCATCTCTTTTGGCAAGCCGCTTAGGGGCAAAGAACGTATTGTGATTACAGGGGATAATGGACAGGTCACAGAGCAATTTGCGGACAAAGGCAAAATGATTCTTGTGCATCCTGGCGAGTATGTTCATGCAGGTGAGAGACTCACTGATGGTATCGTCTCAAGCCATGATATTCTTGAGTCTATGGGCGAGAAAGCACTCTTTGAATACATTGTGTCTGAAGTGCAGCAAGTCTATAGACGACAAGGTGTAAATATTTCAGACAAGCATATTGAGATTATTGTCTCTCAGATGATGAGACAGGTCAAGGTAGCAGAGAGCGGTGATACAAAGTTTATCGAAGCAGATTTGATATCCAGAAGAAAATTCCAAGAAGAGAATGAGCGAATTGTCAAGCTTGGCGGAGAGCCTGCTATCGCAGAGCCGATGTTGGTAGGTATCACCCGTTCGGCTGTAGGTGCTGATTCTATCATCTCTGCTGCTTCGTTCCAGGATACCACCAAGGTCTTGACCTCTGCATCCATTGCAGGTACAATAGATAGCTTTGAAGACCTCAAAGAGAATGTTGTCATCGGTAGACTGATTCCTGTAGGTACGGGAATGCTGGATGTAGACGATGTGAAACTTGAAAGTACAGAAGAAAGCAAGTAAAGAAAATAATCTTCCCGTTTGGGCGCTTCTGCCCAAACGCCCAAAAACCTTCTATAAGCACACATAAAGCCATTCTGGCTATAATATTCATCCATTTTTCTGTCCGTATGTCATGCAAAATTACTGCTATAGGGTACTTTTGCATGGTGTAACAGCCAGATTCAATTCGCTCAAAGAGCCAAACATTTACAAGAAAGGAAACAATTTGCCAACGATTAATCAGTTGATTCGTAAAGAACGCAAAAAGGTGATTAAGAAATCTAAATCACCAGCACTAGAAAGCTGCCCTCAGAGAAGAGGCGTATGTACAAGAGTGTATACCACCACACCAAAGAAGCCAAACTCAGCATTGAGAAAGGTAGCAAAAGTAAGATTGACATCCGGATATGAGGTCATTTCTTATATCGGTGGTGAAGGTCACAACCTTCAAGAGCACTCCATCGTCCTAGTAAGAGGCGGAAGAGTAAAAGACCTTCCAGGTGTAAAGTATCACATCGTTCGTGGTGCGCTTGATGCATCAGGTGTACAGGGAAGAACGGTTGCTAGATCCAAGTATGGTACCAAAAGACCAAAAAAGTAAAAACTAGCGTATAAATCAGAGGTCAGGTGTGGTCATTAAAACCTTCGCGGATACACACTTGAGTAAATCATTCAAGATTGAAGAGGAATTAAAATGAGAAGAAGAAAAGCTCCGGTCAGACCGGTATTGCCAGATCCAGTGCATGGATCAAAAGTACTAACAAAATTTATCAATGCAGTCATGCTGGACGGTAAAAAGAGCGTTGCCCATAAAGTCATGTATGGCGCACTAGAGAGAATTGAATCTAAAAGCGGTGAAAAAGGTATTGAAGTATTCAACAAAGCGATGGATAACATCAAGCCTGTCATGGAAGTAAAATCTAGAAGAGTCGGTGGTGCCACCTATCAAGTGCCTATCGAAGTAAGACCAGCCAGACAGCAGTCCCTCGGTATCCGATGGATCATTGAGGCAGCAAGAAAAAGAAATGAAAGAACCATGATTGAGCGTCTTTCCAACGAGCTTATGGATGCTGCGACCGAGAAGGGTTCTGCATTCAAGAAGAAAGAAGATACTTATAGAATGGCTGAAGCAAACAAAGCATTTGCTCACTATAGATGGTAAGGGAATAAGTTATGGCACGAACACATAAACTCGAAGATGTAAGAAATATTGGTATTGCTGCACACATTGATGCAGGTAAAACAACCACCACAGAAAGAATTCTTTTCTATACAGGCGTTGAGCACAAGATCGGTGAAGTACACGATGGTGCAGCGACTATGGACTGGATGGAGCAGGAGCAGGAGAGAGGTATTACGATTACTTCTGCTGCGACGACTTGTGAGTGGCTAGGCAAGCAGATTAACATTATCGATACTCCGGGCCACGTTGACTTCACCATTGAAGTTGAGCGTTCTATGAGAGTATTGGATGGTGCGGTATCTGTATTCTGTGCTGTTGGTGGTGTACAGCCACAGTCAGAGACTGTATGGAGACAGAGAAACCGTTATGGTGTGCCTTCATTGGTTTTTGTAAACAAAATGGATAGAACAGGTGCTGATTTCTTGGAGGTCGAGAGACAGATAAGAGACAGACTCAAAGGAAACCCCCTTGTCATCCAGCTACCTATCGGTGCTGAAGAGAACTTCGAAGGTGTGGTTGACTTGGTCAAGATGCAAGAGGTTGTCTGGGATCAGGATGCAGAGATGGGTTCAAACTACCATGTGCAGGAGATCCGTGCTGAGCTCCAAGAGCAAGCAGAAGAGTGGAGAGAAAAGCTTATCGAAGGCATCTCTGAGGTAGACGGCAATGATGTGCTGATGGAGAAATATATGGAAGGTGAAGAGCTCAGTGAAGATGAGATCGTTGCAGGAATCAAAGCCGCAACCATCGGTATGCATGTTGTACCAATGCTTCCAGGCACTGCATTTAAGAACAAAGGTGTGCAGACACTGCTTGATGCTGTTGTCGCCTATCTTCCTTCACCTCTTGAGGCACCTGCGATCAAAGGTACCGAGATGGATGATGAAGATGCAGAAGTCATCGTAGAGTCTACGGATGATGGAGCATTTGCTGCACTAGC
>JALVVQ010000077.1 GCA_027023325.1 Campylobacteraceae bacterium
ATATTGGTCACCACTTCACCCTCCACCACGCCCCCAGTCACCACCCATGCAATGGGTCTGGGGACGATGACATTCGTCATCAGGTGATAGCAAGCCGTCGGGTCTTTTTCTTTGAAGTCTATTAGCATCTATTTCTCCTGATTTTTGATAGATTATAACCAATTGGGTATAATGCCGCAAATTATAAATATAACGGACCAATATGATACAACTAAGTAACCTTTCCAAGAGCTTCGGCGGGCAAAGCCTCTTCAATGATGTCAACTTCAAAGTACAAGCACAGCAGAAGATAGGCTTTGTGGGGCGTAACGGCTCAGGAAAATCCACACTTTTCAAGATGATTCTGGACGAAGAGCCACATGACAGCGGCTCTATCTCTATCCCCAAAAACTACCGCATCGGTGCGCTCAAACAGCATCTGGTCTTTACCGAACCTACGGTGCGTGAAGAGTGCTCACTGGTACTCCCTGAGGATGAGCAGTGGAACTTTTACAAGATAGAGAAGCTACTCTTCGGACTGGGGTTTTCTGAGTCCGATCTGGACAAAGACCCTCTGAGCTTCTCTGGTGGATTTCAGATACGGATCAATCTCGTCAAACTCCTTGCCACTGAGCCCAATATGCTCCTGCTCGATGAGCCTACCAACTACCTCGACCTCCCCTCTCTGCGCTGGCTCAAACGCTTCATACGCGAGTTTGACGGTGAGGTGATCCTCATCACACACGACAGAGACTTCATGGATGCCGTGAGCACACACACCATGGGGGTACAGCGCAAAGGACTACGACTCATCGCAGGAGACAGTCACAAATACTACGCCACACTGGAGATGGAAGACGAAACCTACGAAAAAACCAAAGCCAACCAAGACAAGAAGCGCAAGGAGCTAGAGGAGTTTGTCGCACGCAACAAGGCCAGAGCCTCCACCGCAGCACTGGCGCAGTCCAAACAAAAAGAGCTGGACAAGATGGGTGAGATGGAGGATTTGAGCAGCGATGCAAACCTCTCCTTTGGTTTCAACTACCGAGATACACCCGCCAAAGTGATCTTCCGCGCCAACGATCTGGGTTTTGGGTATGATCCTGAGGCACCACTGTTTCAGCACCTCACCTTCGCCATGGAAAAGGGTCGGAGACTCGCCATCATCGGAAAAAACGGCAAGGGTAAATCCACCCTGCTCAACTACATCGCAGGAGAACTGCCAGAACAGCAGGGCACATTGGAGTACCACCCCTCCACCGTCTTCGGACACTTTGGACAGACCAACATCGAACGACTCAATACCCAACACACCATCGTCGATGAGATCGCCTCCATGTCCAAAGAGATCGGCATCCCCCAAGCACGCAACATCGCTGGACGCATGATGTTTAGCGGAGAGCTAGGCGACAAGAAGATAGAGGTACTCTCAGGAGGAGAGCGCAGCCGTGTCATGCTCGGAAAGATCATCGCCAAGCCTGCCAACCTGCTCTTCCTCGATGAGCCGACCAACCACCTCGACATGCAGTCTATCGATGCGCTGGCAGATGCCATCGATGCCTTTGAGGGCTCACTCATCATGGTCACACACTCAGAGATGCTCCTGCACCGTCTGGCAGATGCACTGATCATCTTCCACAAGGGTGGTGCTGAGTACTTTGATGGTACCTACGCAGACTTCCTTGAAAAGATCGGCTGGGAAGAGGAAGAAGGAAGCATAAAACCCAAGAAGAAGAAATCAAAACTCCACCACAAAGAGCGAAAAAAACTACGCAAAGTCGTCATCACAGAACGCAGTGCAGAGCGCAAACCCTATACCCAAGAGATCAGTGAGTGCGAAATAAAGATAGAAAAACTCGAAGAGACAATGGCTGTCAAAAATGAGGCACTCACAGAAGCATCCAACAGCGGTGATAACGATGCCATCATGGCACTTTCCAAAGAGGTAGGTCTGATACAGCAGGAGATCGATGCCCTATTTGAGCGACTGGAGACTGCTACAGAGAGGGACGAGGAGATCATGGCACGGTATGAAGAGAGGCTACAGGAGATCGATGCCTGATCTTTCGCTATCTTAACTCTTTAGTATCTCTTCCAGTGTCCTGTACCCCTTCATACATACCATATGCCCTTCTGCATCAATCTTGACTGTAGAGGGAAAAGCATTGGCACCCATTGCACGTGCTTTTGAAAAATCATGCTGCATGAGTGTCTCCGCCCGGTCGCTTTCATAAAAGTTTTGAAATGCTTCTTTGTCCTGGGTCACATAGTGTGCCAGCACTTCTACCGAAGTGATATCTACCCCCTCAGCATAAAAGGCTTTCTGAATCCGGGAAAGATAGTCAAAAGCGGCTTCCTCTCCCCAGAGTTCTCTCACTGTAACCAGTGCTTTGCAGGCAGGGTGCGTGTCATAATCAAATGAGTCTCGTGCAAGTAATGTGGAGGAGAAAGGCGGTCCTGTTCTGTGGGCGACAGCATCCCAGTTTTGTTTGAGATAGGCTTTACTCTGGGTATCCCATGTCATATCTCCCGTGGTACGCAAACCCCCTACAACCAACGCACAAGAATGGGTGCTGTGATGTGTATGTCGTAGTGCCTCTATGACGGGATGAAATCCCCAACTCCATGAGCACATGGGGTCTACGACGAAGATTATCTTTTCCATTATTTGGCCAGTTCATCCTTCTTCAGTACGCCTCTCAGATATTCCAAGAACTGTGCCTTGTCCGCACCACCTACAACACGCTCTATCAGCGCACCCTTTTCACTGACTACAAAAAATGTGGGTACTGCATAATATTCAAAACCTTCCGGCAACATATCATCGTCTATGTCCAACACGACTGGTATAAAATTCTTCGAAAGAAAACCTGCAACTTCTTTTTGTGGGAAAACATCCTGTTTCATTTTGTTACAAGTCGGTCAAGTCTTTGCTGAATACATCATAAGAATGGGTTTGTGTGTCTGCTGGGCTTTGGTGAGCGCATTGTCATAGTCATGCATCCATCCAGAAGCATGTACGAACATACCCAATCCAACAAAGACCAAAAGCAAGCGTATTTGTCTCATTGTTTCTCCTTTATATAAACTTCAGGAGAAGTATATCAGAAACTGTGTGCACTCATTGTGTAGAGAGCACTTTTCTCTCAAATTACACGCTGATCAAAAAGGAGTATTCCCCGCATACGGGAAATCACCCACACCCACCACTACAGCTTGTAGCACTAAAGTCTGTCGTGTTGGCAGCAGATTGTTTCTTGCTAAAGACTATCTGCGTGGTGCCATCAGGCAGTTCCATATCGCTATAGTCAAACTCTGCAGAGATTTTAGGATAGAGTCCTGAGGGTGCACAGTGATTGATCATGATCAGCTGCTCCCCCTCCTCTAGCATAGCCAGTCCAGCCATAGCATTGACCATAGGATGCCCCTCTTTAACGGTGCTGAACATATAGGTTGGGATATCTCCCATACTGCCTTTGGTAAACGGCACGGTAGCATTGGGAACTGTGATTTGTGTTGCATTTTCTAACATAGTATCTTTTCTGCCTTTAGGTTTTTTGTCATTCTATCGTAAGATTTTTTTCTAGTCATTGTTTTGTATCAAGAATGACAACGAAAGATTGATGCTTACTGCAAAAAAAGCGTCTTGTATGCATCCTCATTATACCCCACATGTACCTTGCCATTATACTCTATAACAGGGCGCTTGAGCAGGTAGTTCTCTTTTGCCATCCATGCGATCTTGCCTTCATCATCGAGGTTAAGTTCTTTGAGTTTGAGGTCTCTGTATTTTTTGCCTCTGTTGTTGAAGAGAATGTCG
>JALVVQ010000078.1 GCA_027023325.1 Campylobacteraceae bacterium
ATCTTGATCACATCACGAGCCGTGTCATCAAGCCGTTCTGACGGGCGGTAGCTGATAGCCCCCATGCCTCTCTCACCTACGAACATCAGCTTCTGGATGGCACTGAGTGCATAGGGCTGGATTCCTTTGGTCTCAAAATATCTCTCTATTACCTTGGTGCCAAATCGGTCAGGAAGCGAATCGTGAAACACCCCCGGAAGTCCTGAAAAGTACCGATCATCGTGGTTGGTGTAGAGACCTGATAGATCCAATGGTAGTTTTATCGGGGAGATCTCCAAACCCGAACTCCGAAATGCTCCATCATACTCGAAATAGACATGTCCACTGTCATCATAGAGTGTCCCTATTTTCTTACCATAAATATACGGTATGACTTCATGAATCATTTTCGTATCCTTTGGGGTAGGCTATCCTTCTTCTTAATCTCCTCAATCGTTTTATATTCTCTCTCTTTGATTAGTCCATTGATATTGTCATACATTTTAAGTGCAAAGAGAATCTTGAGGAGGTTTTCTAGAGAAATCTTGCGATGATAGATAAAGTTTTTGTAGGTAGGTAGCGGTACAGACGCTCTGTTAGAGAGCTCTTTTTGTTGAAGGTTTTGCCTTTTTCGCTCTTTTTCTATGGTATTTACGAGCGTGGTAATGATACTTTTGGGGGTATTTAATTCTATCATTATCTTATCCTTTGAGGATATTATAGCATATTTTATATGTAGTATTTAGCATCTAAGTATATTATAATATCTTTTATCTTCTTCTAACGCTTGGCGTGGTAACACATAGGAGCTTATAGTGCTTATTTTGTTATGTTTTAGTTTGTGTTTTGATGTGCGTTCCACATGCAACATGGAAAAAGAGAAAATCACTGTACTGTTATATTCAGACTCTCTTTGATAGTATGTGGTCGTTGTCTCTCGTCCAAAACAGCATATACCCAAATCGTATCATCTTCAATTTTGTAGTAAATCGTGTAAGGAAAACGCTTTGAATAGAGTGCATGGAATCCAAATTTTACTGAGTGAATACCCGCATAAAGGTGCAATGATTCAATATCTGTACTGATACCATCAAGAAAATACTCTCCTATGCCATATTGCTGAGATTCATAAAAAAGCACCCCTCTAAATATATCATCTTGAGCTTCTTCAAGAATCTCTATATGCATTCAGTGCCTCACGCAAGCTTTTCTTTGCTTCGTCAAAAGGAATAAAACTATTTTTCTCTTTTTGAACTCTCTCTTCTAAAACTTCCTTATGCCATGCAGGCACAGGATACTCTAAATTATCATGATCAAAGCTTGACCAAAGTTCTTCCATGAGAGCTACACGCTCTCCGACAGACATATTGACGATATCATTTTTGGACATGTACACTCCTTTTCTTTTCACCATTATAGCACAAAAAAAATCATCATCGGGTGCCACTATTCGCAGAAAATACCCTAGAATCCAAAATTTTACACAAACCTCATAAACACAAGCATTGTAGCCACTGCAAGTTCTCTATTTACAGATTTGAGAATAATTATACTCTCCCTCGAACACTTATGATATAATTCTATTCTAAAAATTGACTATCAGAAAATTACCTAATAAAACAGAGCATCGATACAAAGGAACACCCATGATACAAGACAAAGAAACACTCAGAACCAACCTAGACAGCGTCCTCTGGAATCTAGAGGAAGCCCGACTCAAAGTCAGTGACCACCATATCGTTAAGCTGGTCGTCGTAGGAAAATATACCGAGATAGAAAATATCTCCACGCTCTATAGCCTGGGACAGCGTGCCTTTGGAGAAAATCAAGTACAGCAGCTCAAGGAGCGTATGGTTCAGCTAGAAAATCTCCCACTAGAGTGGCATATGATTGGCTCTCTACAGAAAAACAAGATCAACAACCTCATCGATCTACATCCTGTACTTATGCACTCACTTGACTCTCTCTCCCTTGCAGAAGAGCTCAACAAAAAACTCGAAGCAAAAAACAGCACCATGCAGTGCCTACTCCAGATCAATGCAGCCAACGAGGAGAGCAAGTCAGGTTTTGACAGTGATGAGGCTTATGACAAGTACCAGCAGATCATAGAGACCTGTCCCGCCATCAAGCTCAAAGGTGTGATGACCATCGGAGCCCATACTACAGACGAAAGACTGATCAAAGAAAGCTTTGAGACCACACACAGTATCTATGAAAAGCTGGAAAAGGATAGTGCCAGCATCTGCTCGATGGGGATGAGTGGGGATTATGAGCTGGCGATTGCGTGCGGATCAAATCTGATACGGGTGGGATCAGCGATATTCTAACTCGAATTGCAACTGTAAGCTACTGAGTGCCCTTTGCTTTCCTTGCTTGCAAACTCTGCGCTAGGCGTTCTTTCTTGAACTGCTCCACCCAGTGGTCATTGAAGCTTTTATTGAGTTTGACAAACTTCTCTAGTGGCTCATATTTGTGTACTGTAGCATAGAAGAGCCCTGCTGTGATCAGAAGTGCGATACTCATCTCTTTGGTAAAGACCACCATCTTTCTGGAGCGGTTTTTCAGATAAGCTTTGATAGCTTTGATATTGAGATAGATATGCAAGAGTCCTGCCAGCGTAAAAACCATCATAAAGATGATATGTAGTGCCTGCCACCGCATCTTGTCCAGCCCTAGCATCTCCCACTTGAGCATCATGGCAAGCCTGCCAAAAGGAGAGATAAACTCTGCTATCCCGGAAAGTACCATAACAATAAACGAAAAGAGCAGTAAAAAAGAGGTGATTTTTCTAAGCATTATTTTCCTATCTAAAATTTCACCTGTATTCTATAGAAAGAGGGATTAAACCTGAATGATGCCGACAGGAATGCCGGAAAAGAGAGAGTGGATTATTTACAGCTTTCGCAAAGTCCATAGAGGTTGAGTTGGCGATGCTCCAGTGAAAATCCTGATACCTCTGCTACATGCTGGGTATCTTCAGAGGTATCCTTATCAAGCACCTTGTCCATCACCGCACTACAAGAGGTACAGATCAGATGGATATGCTCCTCTTTGGCGATCTCATATTTGGACTTTTGCCCAATGATAGGCACTTCGGTCAATACGCCCTTCTCTACCATCATAATGATATTTTTGTAGATCGTTGCCAGTGAGAGTGAAGCGTGTATCTTGGATACCTCTTCATAGATTCTCTCTATGGCAATATGCCCATACTTCTCGATCACTTCCAGTATCTGTGTGCGCTGAAAGGTCGCTTTGAGCTCATGTTCTTTGAGAAGCTGGGCATAGTCTGTCATTATCTTCTACCTAGAGCGCTTCGGCATGCTTGGCAAGATATTCTGCCACACCTTCGGTACTGGCCTTCATCCCTTCGTCCCCTGCCTGCCAGCCTGCTGGACATACCTCACCATGTTTATTGGTGAAAAGCATCGCATCTACCATTCTAAGCATCTCATCTTCGTTTCTACCCAGTGGCAGGTCATTGATCACTGCATGTCTGATCGTACCATCTGCATCGATCAGGAAAGAGCCTCTAAGTGCCACTGACTCATTCAGGAGTACATCGTAATCTCTGGCGATCTGCTTGCTCAGGTCTGCAACGAGTGGGAAATTGATTCTGCCAATACCGCCCTCAGCCACCGGTGTCTCTCTCCAGGCAAAGTGCGAGAACTGGCTATCAACAGAGACGCCAATGACATTGATCCCTCTTTTGGTAAACTCTTCTGCTCTGTGTGAGAATGCGATGATCTCAGAAGGACAGACAAAAGTGAAGTCAAGGGGATAGAAAAAGAGTACGGCACCCTTCTCTCC
>JALVVQ010000079.1 GCA_027023325.1 Campylobacteraceae bacterium
CACTTCCGCAGCAAAATCTTCTTCTACGACTTCGATACCTTCACCAAGTTCAAGTCTGACAAACTCGACGAGTTTCGCTGTACCGCCAGCCTCTTTGGCTACAGAACTGAGATACTCAGAAACAGACATTTTGTCATTCATAACAAATTTCTGATCTACCAGCGTATTATCCTGCAAAAATCTTTTAATCTTACCGGGCAGAATTTTTTCCAGAATTGCTTCAGGCTTGCCTTCTTTGAGGAGCTGCTCTCTAGCGATCTCTTTCTCTTTTTCGATCACAGAAGCATCAATCTTGCTCTCATCTAGAAACTTCGGGCTCATTGCCGCTGCGTGCATTGCGATCTCTTTGAGTGCATTCTTGACAGCAGCTGCAGTATCCGCACTGTCACACACCGCTGCTACGATGACGCCTACTTTTCCGTTGGCATGTACATAGCCATTGACAGCACCATTCTCTCCTGCATCAATTGCAGCAAATCTTCTAGCGACAAGGTTTTCACCAATTGTAGCGATATTGAGTGACATAAACTCAGCAAAAGGCTGACCATTGATCTCAGAAGCATTGAGCGTGTCTGCATCATTGAGATTGTTGTCAAATGCATGTGCTACGACTTCTGCTGTAAACACTTTGAACTTCTCATTCTGTGCCACGAAGTCCGTCTGAGAGTTGATCTCGCCCAGTACAGCTTTGTTATCACCGATCTTCATGACGATCGCACCTTCAGCGGCTACTTTTCCCGCTTTTTTGGCTGCCGCGCCAAGACCCTTCTTTCTGAGCCAATCCTGTGCTGCATCCATATCTCCGTCAGAAGCTGCAAGTGCCTGCTTACAATCCATCATACCGGCATCTGTCATTTCTCTGAGTTTTTTGATATCTTTTGGTCCGAAATTTGCCATCTTATGCCTCCGCCAGTTCTTTTGCTGATGCCACTGCATCTCTGAAGTTGCCTTTGAAGCTATACTTCTCTTCCATCATTTGGATCGCTTCGTCACTCATGTTGGCAACATCTGCATAGGTATAAAAACCTTCATCATTGAGTTTGCCCTGATAGACTTTGCCCACACCTACGATTTTGGTCAGATCATCACCTTTTGCATCTGTCGCTTTTTTGGCTGCAGGTGCTTTTTTCTCTTTTGCTGGTGCTTCTTCTTTGGCTGCCGGTGCTTTCTCTTCCGCTACAGGTGCTGCTGCTTCTTCTGTCTTTGCTTCTGCAACGATCTCTTTGACCTCTGCCTCAGAGACATTGGCTTCTGCTGCTGCTACCATACTCTCAGTCACTTCATCTGTGCCTGGAGCCTCTTCACCATGTGCTTCAGCGTAGAGTGTTTTACCTTCGATACACGCATCTGCGATCTCTCTACAGAAGAGGTTGATCGAACGGATCGCATCATCGTTGCCTGGGATGGGGTAGTCTACCAAATCAGGATCACAGTTGGTATCCAGTGGTGCGACCACTTTCATGCCCATTCTGCGTGCCTCTTTGACAGCGATATGCTCTTTGACAGTGTCCACGACGAACATCATATCAGGGAGTTTTTTCATGTCTCTGTAGCCCTCAAGGTAAGAGATCAATTTTACTTTCTTTCTCTTGAGCATGAGTGCTTCTTTTTTGGTCAACATATCGATCTGCCCATTCTCTTCCATCTGCTCGATGATCTCTAGTTTTCTGATTGATTTTTTAATCGTAGGATAGTTAGTCAGCATTCCGCCCAACCATCTAGTAGAGACGAACGGCATACCTGCTCTGATCGCATGCTCACGCACTGCCTGTCGCGCCTGCTTCTTCGTACCGACGAAGATCACAGTCTGGCCTTCTGCTACAGCATCTCTGACTACATTGTAGGTGTATCTAAAGTATCTAAGTGTTTTTTGAAGGTCGATAATGTAGATATTTTTTCGCTCGCCAAAGATGAATTTCTTCATTTTTGGATTCCATCTTCTTGTTTGGTGTCCAAAGTGCATACCGCACTCTAGTAGGTCTTTCATTGTTACCATTTTGTCTCCTTGGTAGTATTAACATTAGTGATAGGAAGCTTTATGCGCATTGCATTGCTTCGACTGAGGTTTTATGCCGCTGTAGTCCTTAACCCTCCGACAAGCTCGGGGCAACCATTCAAGGAATAACTACATGTGTATTTCCAATATCCAAGCTGTTTGCACAACCCTGTTAAAGAATATGGACGCGGATTATACCGAAAAGGTGTTTAAGGGGATTTGAAACAGGCGAATACCTGTTTCAAACAGCAAGAAAGAGGGTATATAAGATTTAGATCGTTGTATCATTCAGCCACTTCCGTATCTCCTTCTTGCAACTCTTTTTTGAAATAGTATCAAAGGTAGTTTCTGTACACATGTCCTTGACAGAATAGACCATACCCATCTCTTTTGCAAACCATAGGTCATAGGTACCACTCTTGCTAGTCTTGCCTTCACTTCCCTCAAAGGTAAGACTCCTACTTTCATTGATGCGGCATGAGACCTTAAGAACATCTTCGTGCTCTTCATAGCTTGAGAAGTGCTTGCTGGCTTGACACAGCATGCTAAACTCCCTAGACTTATCCCCATCTTCTATCGTAAATTCATCTATACTCAGATAGTCATTGATATCAGCATGTTTCACAATCTCTACAGTACGGTTCTCTTCGGAAATAAATTCTTGAATTTTGTTCACCTGTACCTCAAATGCCCTTTTCAATATATCCTCTTGGAACTCTTCCGTTTTATTTCCTTTGGATTTTAGGTATTTCAGCGAATAGTATGATGTGTTTTTGTCAGTATCACTATAGCTTCGTTTCCCGGTACTATCGATATACTCTGAAAGTTTATAGAAATTGATTTGTTCGCTTTTAGGAAAGAGATACTCCGAAAGATTATAATCCCCTTCTCTGTCAAAATGCAAAGTAGGCTCTTCTATGACTGGAGGGAGTGTCCTATCGCCATCCTCACAGCCTGTCGAGAAAAACAGGATACCAAATACTAGTCCAAAAGTTATAAGAAATTTTTTCATTGAGGTGTGCCTTTGTCTATTTTTGTGTCATTTTAGCCAAAAGTTTCTAAAACCGTACTCAATACAAAAACCCAAACAACCAAAGAGGGATTTTGTGATCAAAGCCTACCTCTATATCGTCAGCGACAATATAGCCCAAAGGATTTCCTTCTAATTGTGTGTCACTTTTGGAAGCCCCGCCCACTTCAAATACCCTGCTATCATTCACGATAAAATCCCCCTTGTCGTGATAATGCACTTGATGCCCCAATCCCACCTGTGATGCAAAAAAACTCTCACGGATTGTGCCCCTATTTGGATCGGCACACAGTACCGTAAAAAGATTTGGATTGTCAAGCAGAAGCTTATCTGGCTTGTTAACCGCTCTCATTCCTTTGCCTTGCCGTACGATGTGGATGAGGCTGCCTGCATCCATCCGCTCCAAATATCTCGAGAGGGTTGACCAGGAGACCTCTACAGCTGCGCTGAGTTTTTTGACATTCAAATCATAGGGCTTGGTTACGCAAAGCATATACATTATTTTCTTGAGTTTATCTAGTTTTGAACTCTCTATGTTGTAAATAGCGGACAAATCAGAGTCGATGGTCAGAGTGATAACATCCAATAACTTTTGAGGATAATCAATGAGTGATTCGAGATAAAAAGGGTAGCAACCATGCTCTAAGTAGTGATTGAATTGTTCAAGAGGTCTCATGTGGGTCAGTATCTCTGATGCTATATCAAAATGATTTTCAACGATCTCGTCAAGTGTATAGGATC
>JALVVQ010000080.1 GCA_027023325.1 Campylobacteraceae bacterium
CATCGCTAAATCTCAGCTCGAGAGGCAGTGTCCTGGCAGGATCGAAAAGCTCCAGATAGTTTCCCTCTTCATCACGGTACTTCTCCTTGAGGAGTTTGGTACTGCTGATGCGTCCGAATTTATCGATTTTGATACTATAGCTTTTGGCGGTAACTGTAGCCAGCGTTTCGCTCATTTCTGTTTTTTTACCTGTACTCCCAGAGGCGGTCGGCTGCTTGGTAGCCGCAGCTGCTGTAGCCACAGCGGGGGCCGACTTTGGTGCAGCTTTGCCCGCTGTTGTGCCTGGTGTAGACTGGGTTTGTGTTGCTGTTGTCCTGTTGGACTCATTCTGAAGGACTGGCTTGGGCATCAGGTAGTTGAAACCTACCAAAACGACAAAGGAAAGCACGAGCGCAAGTATTAATCTTTTATGAAGATCCTGTTGTTCCAAAATAAAACCTTTTGATTGCAAATAAAATAGTTGGGGATTATACTATGATTTTGATTACAAGATGGCTATTTTATCAGAACTTTACATTTTCTGAGAATATCGACAAAAGATTTGTTGAGTTGCTTATAGTCGCTCTCAAAAATCGGTTTTTTGGCGATAAGGATATAATATCCTGTTTTGAGTGTATCTGCCTGGGAGATAAAATGTGCACGGAGTAGACGCTTTGCTCTGTTGCGATATACAGCATTGCCGACTTTTTTGCTTGCTACAAAACCGACTTTGCGGTCATTGGCCTGCTTATAGAAGAGTACGAACCATGGCGTATGCCAAGTTTTGTCTGCTTTTCGATAGACCGCGTTAAAGTCTTTGGTGCTTCTGATGCGATCAAACGCTTTGATACGGCCGATGGCTTATACCGCCAATCTCTTTCTGCCTTTGGCTCTTCTGGCATTGATGAGTTTTCTACCATTTTTGGTTTTCATTCTGATTCTAAAACCGTGTGTTCTTTTTCTTGGTGTGTTGTGGGGTTGAAATGTTCTTTTCATGACGAGTCCTGTCTGATAATATGTAAGCTCGCAGTCAATAACTGGGCTTATTTTGGATAGAATAATAGCGAAATGGACTTAAACAGAGATGATTTGTATCAAAAATGCTCTGCTGGGAATCTCTGAGAGCAGGTTACTTCTTGCTCTCTTTCAATCTGTTCATTTTCATTTTATGTTTTGCTACTTCTCTCATATCCGCATGGCTGTCACTCTCATCCATGATCTCTACACCCAGTATCGTCTCCACGCAGTCCTCCAGTGTGACGATCCCTTCTGTCTGGTCATAGCTGTCCAGCACGAGAAACATATGCTCTTTTTTCTTGATAAAAAGATCCAGTGCCATGGATACGGGGATATTTTCATTGATTTTGTAAATATCTTTTTGGATACTGTTTAGCTGTACCTGACGGTCTGTCAATGCCTGCTTGAATATCTTTTTGGTCAGCACCATGCCCGTGATATTTTCTATATCACCATCATAGACTGGTACTCTGGAAAACTTGAAGATCGCCGGCTCATTTTCCATAATCTCCTGGATGGTACGACTGCCATCGAGTGCAAAAACAACCGTCCTGGGCGTCAGTATCTCATGGATCTTGATCGTGTCAAGTTTCAGAATGTTCTCTATGACATCTGATTCCTTCTCATCCAGCACCCCGTCATCCTCACTTTGCAAAGCACTTTCCAGCAACTCCTCGCGCGTCAGACTAAAGGTGTCTTTGTCCTTGTTAATCCGTGTGGTGACAAACAGGGTCATGAGAATGATGGGATAGGTCATCCATATGAAAATGCGTATCAGGTAGGCAGACATCGGTGCCAGCTTTTTCCAATAAACCGCCCCGATGGTCTTGGGAATGATCTCGGAGAGAAACAGGATGGCAAAAGTCAGTATGACAGAGACATAAAATACCGCACCGCTCCCAAAAATAGCCTCTGCCTGTGCACCTACCGCAGCAGCACCCAGGGTATTGGCGATCGTATTGAGTATCAGGATAGACGAGATAGACTTGCTGATATTGACCTTGTGATCCTTGAGCAGTCTTGCTGCGCCTGGGTTCTCTTTTTCCAGCACGGAGATATAGGGCATATTGACCGAGAGCAACACTGACTCAAGCACAGAACAGACGAAAGAGACGACTACCGCCAACAAAAAATAGAGTATCAATAAATCCAAAACGAAAAAAATCCTTTAGAGTAAAATAATGGTCGCAAGACCCAAAAAGCTAAAAAAGCCGACAATATCTGTCACAGTGGTCAAAATCACTGTACTGCCTATGGCAGGGTCGATATCCAGCCTTTTGAGCAGCAGAGGCACCATAGAGCCAAAAAATCCTGCGCTGAGCAGATTGATCACCATCGAAAGTGCTATGACTATACCCAACATTCCTTTATCAAACCATACCGCAGCGATAATACCGATGACCGTAGCAAAGAGTACACCGTTGGCAAGCGACAAAATCACCTCTTTTTTGATCGTTCGAAACGCATCGTTTTTGGCAATGTCTCCGAGGGCAAGCTGACGCACGACTACTGTCAAGCTCTGCGTCCCTGCATTGCCACCCATGGAGGCTACGATAGGCATCAGTATCGCCAGTGCTACCAGGCTTTGCAAGGTATCAGAAAAGAGTCCGATTACCAGTGATGCCAGTATGGCTGTGATCAGGTTGATACCCAGCCACACTGCCCTCGCCTTGCCCGCCTTGAGGAGATCATCATCTTCTTCTGCATCATCATCGACACCTGCCAAATGATACATCTGATCTGTAGCCTGCTCACTGATAATATCATAGATATCATCGGAAGTAATACGACCCAGAAGCTTGCCTCTGCTGTTCACAACAGGCAGCACACTCAGGTCATACTCTTGAAACTTTTTGACCACTTCATCAATGTCATCATGATCTTCGGCAGAGATGACCTGATAGCTCTCCGGTGCCTCTTCGATATTTTCCCTGATACTCTTGTCGAAATCAAAAGTCAACAAACTGTCCAGGCTGATACCATACAGGAGTTTGCCATCCTTGGCTGTGATAAAGATATACTGGATATTCTCAAGCTCGCCATCTCTGCGGAGCTTGGCAAAATCCCGGATCACATCATTGACCGTCTGCTCAAAGCCCGCAGCATAGACCTCAGTCTGCATATAGGCGCCGGCTTCTTCTTCCTCATACTGCTTGAGCTGGAGGATATCTGCCTGATCCTCTTCATCCAGATGCTTGAAAACCTCTTTGGCGACCGCTTCATCATGCTCTTCAAGATCCTGTATGAAGTCTGTCTGATCATCCGATTCCAGATCAGAGAGAGACTCTGCGATCTCCTTGGGGGTATACTGCTCTACAATATCCCCAAAATAGCGATCAGGAAGCTCCAATGCCACATCTGCAATCAGTTCATTGGGGATGGTCTGGATCGCCTCATCGAAGCTGCTCTCATCCATATCCTTGAGTAGATTGGCAATCTCGGAGGGGTGGAGCTCCTCCATGTCATGCGAATGAAGATAGTATTCCAATTCATTCATCGAGGGCTCCTTTATCTTCGTTCTGCATAGTTTCTTTGTATTATACACTTTTTTCTATTTTTATTCAGAAAGGAGATACGGTAACTACTCTCAAACATATAACCCATCTCAGAACAAGTTTTAAAATAACTTCAGATTAGAAGTATAATGCTCCCCATAAACTAGACCACTTAAATCAACTTTCTTATTCCAAATGTTAGAATAGAAATAGAGAAACAAAGGAATGAGAATATGAGTAAAAAGAGAAAGAGTTATAGTGCAGACTTTAAA
>JALVVQ010000081.1 GCA_027023325.1 Campylobacteraceae bacterium
AGTGTACGATGTGTGCCGGTGGTCCAGAAGAGACAAACTCTGCCAAAGAGCGAGAACTCTACGGTCAGAACCGTATCGCAGAGGGTAAAGTCCCCATGTGTGCGGCAATGTGCTCTACCAAGGCACTGGTGGTCGGCGATGAGCAGGAAGTTTCCAAAGTCTATAGAGAGCGTGTTGCAGCCAGAGGTCATGGCGTGCAGTCAGCTCCTTATGGGTGGAGTACTGCCTATAAAAACTAGGATAAGCCTATGAAAAAGATAGCGATGACGCTGCTGGGTCTCTCCCTGCTTAATGCAGGGGAGACAGCAGGGAAAGTACCATTGGCGATGCAAGATATGGGAGCGAGCAGGGGGAGCAATCCCCTCACCTCTTCCCAAATGGTCAGCGATATACTCCAGTACAACCAGGGGTATGGTGCGAAATTCCTGCATTTCCAGACAGAGTGGTTCAAGCCGCTCTTTATGTATATTGGGCTGGGTGTGCTATTGGTATTCCTTTTGCACTACCTGATCATAGGGCCCAAGAAGTTTTCACATGAGGGCAAGCAGTACTATGTCTTCTCGCTTTTTATGCGGATTGTACACTGGATTGCTGCATTGGGATTTGTCCTGATTATACCTACGGGTCTCATGATGATCTTTGGTGAGGCGCTGGGTGGTGGATCATTGGTGCTGACTGCACGATATCTCCATTCAGTGGGTACGGTGCTGTTTGCTATAGC
Source organism: Campylobacteraceae bacterium (assembly GCA_027023325.1). GTDB lineage: Bacteria > Campylobacterota > Campylobacteria > Campylobacterales > Sulfurovaceae > JAAXPZ01. The sequence continues at coordinate 722 of JALVVQ010000081.1, forward strand.
AGTGCTGCCTATGTTTCTGGTGTGGTTGCTTCCGATGCTGCCCACACTGGATGATGTCAAGTGGCTCTTTATGGCTGGAGGATATCTGAGCAAGAAAAAACGGGAGATACCGGCAGGCAAGTTCAATGCCGGGCAGAAGCTCTGGTTTTGGATAGCGACACTGGGTGGACTGGTCATGATAGGTACAGGTGCACTGATGTATTTCGAGACAATCGATATCGCACCGCTGCTTGCCATGGTGGGTGTAGAGATGAATCAGGTCGAAGCATTGAGGCTTTCGGTCATTGTCCATAATTTCCTGGGCATGGGTGTGATGGCGTTGTTTATCACACACCTGTATCTCTCTCTGTTTGGTGTCAAAGGCGCACTGAGAAGCATGATAGACGGACACAAGAGTGAGGATGAGCTGAAATATCTACACAGCACATACTACAAGAAACTGATCAAAAAGATGATCAAAGAGTGATCGGATGCAGCGATGGGTTAGACCTGTGGCTGCACCGTGTTATCTACCGAGTATCTATAGAGAGGGATTATTGAATCTATCTCTATAGATACCCACAAAAAAGGAGTTTTCACATGAATGCACAGAATGTTACAGACAAAACACCTCAGGGGCTGGAGATGCTGATAGAAAAGTACCGCAGCGATGATGGTAAGCTCACTTGCAGTAATTCGTTCAAGATAGCACGGAAGCTGAGGCTGGAGCCTATCGATGTCGGCAACAAAGCCAAAGCGCTCGGTGTGCGTATCTCCGCCTGTGACTTGGGACAGTTTGGCTCTCAGCCGCTGGGCGAGCTCAAGCATGAGGTGCTCAGCGATCTGGAGCATGCCTGTGATTCCCAGAAGCGGATCTACTGTCAGGCTGCCAGAGAGCTTGCCAAAAAATCCAACCTCAAACATGTCAGAACGGCGCTCAAACGGGGTGAGATCGATGTACTCTACTGTCAGCTGGGCTGCTTCACCGCCAAGAAGCGTACCCGGCTCTATGTCAAGAGTAAGACCTGGATAGAAAATCAGGACAAAACCCGCCTCTTTGGCAAAGGCAAAACAGAGCTACTAGAGCTCATCGCAGAGTATGGCTCGTTGAGTAAGGCAGCTGATGTGCTGGGTATGACTGTGCAGAAGGCCTGGTCGCATATCGAAGAGCTTCGTAAAAATCTCGATGATGTGCTGGTGCAGGGCTCACAGGAGTGGAGCACCGAAGAGGTCAGCCTCACCCCTGTAGCCCAAGAGTTTATCGCCAACTACCGTCAGCTGCAGGATGAGATCGAATCCTTTGCCAATACACGCTTTAAAGAACTCTTTTTGAAGCCCAGGAACAGAAGAGAGTTTGGTGTATAGGTCAGGAGGAGCTTTAAATTTATGTAAACTCTGCCGCTAAGAGAGTATTGAAAGCCTATAAGGCGTATAATAAAATATGAAAATAATTTTAGGAGGATAAAGTGAGATTAGTCTTTCCGACAGATGAAAATATGGGATATCTAAGCCAAAGAGGCGCCCATTTTGGTAAAGCAAAATTTTATACGATTATTACACTGGAAAATGACACTATAGTGGATGTAGAAGGTGTCGAAAATCAAGGTCACAGCAGTGGCGCTTGTGGCAATGCGGTGACAAATATCATGTCACTTCATCCAGACGCCTTGATAGTGAGTGGCATAGGTGCTTCTCCTGCACAAGGGTTTGCAGATGCAGGACTTGATCTCTATTTTGATCAAAATAGTCCAACCATTGAGAAATCTATTGAACTGTTCCTTGCCAAAAAACTAGAAAAAAGTGCAGGGAAGGGAACTTGTTCAGCACATTGAGGATGCCCTATATTGACATTTCGAATAAAAATGAATATAATTGAATAATTACTATTTAAAAGGTCAAGAGGATGAAAACACTGACGCTGAGGGTAGAGGATGATGTTTACAATATGATCAAACTGGCATCACATGGTGCCAAAAGAAATATCTCAAATTTTATAGAGTATGCGACGATCCAGTATCTGACCTCCTCTCAGTATGTTGACAATAATGAGATGCATGAGATACTCCATGATGAAAGTACAATAAAGAGTCTGAAACAAGGGCTAAAAGAGGCTGCAGCAGGAGATTATACGGTTGTACAAGTTTGAGATAGCAGAGACAAAAGAGTTTCAGAAAAATCTAAAAAGGCTAGATACCAAACTCTATGAAAAAATCAAAAACATTGTCTACCCGCAACTGTGTAGCAATCCATTTTTTGGTACCAATATCAAGAAACTCAAAGGTGAACTTGAAGGTGAACTTGAAGGAGTCTATCGGTATAGGATAGGGAACTACAGGGTATTTTATGTCATAGAGAATGAAAAAGTATTGGTGGTGATGACTTCTGTGTCACATAGACAGGGAGCATACGAATGAAACAAAAAAATATCTATAGGAGGAGTATCTGATGAGAAAGATTCTTTTATCGGTTGTATTGATGGTGACGGCAGGATTTGCCAAAGAGAAGGTAGTAGTACTTCACGCAGGTAGTCTCTCGGTACCGTTTTCTCAGATGGAGAAAGCTTTTGAAGCCAAGTACCCTCAGTATGATGTGATCAGAGAGGCAGCAGGCTCTCGTGCCTGTGCGCGCAAGATCACGGATATCGGCAAGCCAGCCGATGTGATGGCGAGTGCGGCGTACAAGGTGATCGATACTTTGCTGATCCCGGACTTTGCCCGCTTCAATGCACAGTTTGCTACCAATGAGATGGCGATCGCCTATACAGACCAATCCAAGTATGCTGATGAGATCACTGCGGAGAACTGGACAGAGGTCTTTCTGAGAGAGGGTGTCAAGATCGGACACTCCAATCCCAATCTAGACCCTTGTGGCTACCGCAGTATCTTGGTAACACAGCTGGCAGAGCACTACTACAAGCAGCCCGGTTTCTATGCGAAACTGATGGGATATGGCAAACATTATACCAATGGCAAAGAGCGTAAAGCCAAGGTCATCGTACGCCCCAAAGAGACCGACCTGCTGGGTCTGCTGGAAGCCGGTGCTTATGACTATCTT
>JALVVQ010000082.1 GCA_027023325.1 Campylobacteraceae bacterium
CTTTTTACTCATATTCTCATTCCTTTGTTTCTCTATTTCTATTCTAACATTTGGAATAAGAAAGTTGATTTAAGTGGTCTAGTTTATGGGGAGCATTATATACCATCCGAACCCTCATGTACCGACTGAAAAAAACGGTAGGGGAAGGCATCATCAGCAATGTGAGTGGGGTGGGATATCGGGTTGAGAGCGAGGAGTAAAAAGTTTTCGTTACATAATACGCCAACATTATTTGATAGTTTATTACCACTATTTCGCTATACTCCAATCCGACAACATAATCAACTATAACAAAAGGCAAACAATGAATTTTCAACTTACCAATACCCCACTCTCAGAGATAAAAGCAGACTTGGAGATCATCCTAGTCATCAAGCAAAACCTGGATCACCCTTTTGTGCAGGATAAAAAACTACTCAAAAAAGCTGGCTTTTCCGGTACGCAGGATGAGACCTGTCTGTTGATCGAAAAGAATCGGCTCTATGTCGGTGCCGGATCACTCAAGGGTAACGACATTCGACCTGCTGTGGCCGTGGCTATACGCTCACTGCTGGGGAAGAAATCCTACAAAAGTATGAAACTTGGTACCTATCTCAGTCACCCTAGATGCACGGCAACATTGAGGGCCATGGTAGAGGGTATGGTACTGGGGAGTTATACTTTTGATACCTACAAAAGCAAGAAAAGCAAATGCCCTGTCAAAAAAGTCATTCTTTCACTGGAAGGATATACCAAACACGAAGTCAGCCTAGAGAGCGCCTCCAGAGCACTACACAATGGTGAGATCGCTGCCAATGCTACCAATTTCACCAGAGATATCGTCAACACGACTCCCGAAGACTGCACACCTGAGACATTGGCAAAAATAGCCAAGAAGCTCTCAAAACAACATACCCTGACATGCAATATTCTTACCCCAAAAGCACTCAAAAAAGAGAAGATGGGCTCCTTGCTTGCCGTGGCTAGAGCAAGCCGGCACAAGCCCAGAGTCATTCATCTCACACACGCACCTAAAAATCCCAAAGCTGTAGTTACCTTGGTAGGCAAGGGGCTGACCTATGACAGTGGCGGGCTCAGCCTCAAGCCGGCAGATTACATGGTCACGATGAAATCAGACAAGAGCGGTGGATCAGCCGTACTGGGTATCATGAAAGCAGTGGCTGAAATGAATCTGCCGATAGAGGTACATGGCTTTGTTGGTGCCGTAGAAAATATGATTGGAGGGGATGCCTACAAGCCTGATGATGTACTCACTTCCAAAAGCGGTAAGACTATCGAAGTACGCAACACCGATGCCGAAGGACGGCTGGTACTTGCCGATGTACTCAGCTATGCCCAGCAAGAGGTACAGGCAGATTATCTCTTTGACTTTGCAACACTGACAGGTGCGTGTGTGGTGGGTGTAGGACAGTACACCTCTGGCGTGATGGGCAACAGCCCAAAGGTTGTAGAGAAAGTGCTCGAGTCTGCCGACAATGCCGGTGAACTCGCCACTGCCCTGCACTTCAACCGCTACCTCGAAAAAACACTCAAAAGCGAAATCGCCGATATCTGCAATATCTCCAGCACCCGTTATGGGGGAGCGATCACCGCTGGACTGTTCCTCTCTGAGTTTATTGACACCACACACAAGAATAGATGGGCACATATCGATATCGCGGGGCCCGCCTTTGTCGAATCTGCCTGGGGAGAAAATCCCCATGGTGCCTCAGGTGCTGGCGTGCGTACCATGGTGCGTACCCTGGAGAAACTTTCCCGTGGCGCAGGACACAATGGCGTACATGGTACCAGAAAGTAGCCATGTCACTCGCTACCCTCGGGCTCTCGCCTGCACTCCTTAGAGCCACCAAGGATAAAGGCTACAGCACAGCCACAGATATCCAAAAAGCGCTCATTCCGGCCATCCTCACGGGACGAGATGTCCTCGCAGGGGCACAAACAGGCAGTGGCAAGACCGCTGGTTATGCGCTGCCTATTTTACAAGAGCTTGGCAAGCATCATATAGAAGATAAGCACTATCCCCAAGCCCTCATCCTCGTACCCACAAGAGAACTTGCCAAGCAGATCTATGCCAGTTTCAAAGAGTACGGCAGATACCTCCCTCTCAAAAGCACGGTGCTCTATGGTGGTGCCAATATCACTGCCCAGTCCAACAGGCTCGGCGCTGGCATGGATATCATCATCGCTACCAGCGGACGACTGCTCGAGCACCTAAACCGTAACAGTCTCTCCCTAGAATCCATCCGCTATCTCGTACTCGATGAGGCAGACACAACCCTGGATATGGGCTTTCTCCATGAGGTCAACCAAATTCTCACCTATCTACCAAAAACACGACAAAATATCCTCATCTCTGCCACCCTCACCCCTGCACTCAAGCGACTCTCAGAGGTGATGCTGCACAAACCCAAACTAATCGAAACAGATCGTATGGGCAGTACTGCGCAGTCTGTACAGCAACTTCTCTATCCTGTACTCACAGAGAAGAAAGAAGAACTCCTCTCCTATCTGATCGGTTCACGCAACTATACTCAAGTGATGGTCTTCGTCCGTAAAAAAGCGCTGGCAGACCAACTCAGCACCACACTCAACACCCACGGTCTCAAAACAGAAGCGATTCACGGAGATAAAAGTGCTGGTGCCAGAGACAGGGTGTTGGAGAAATTCAAAACGGGGTTGATCCGTGTGCTTGTCGCTACAGATATCGCTGCCAGAGGCTTGGACATCCCCTCCCTCGAAGTGGTCATCAACTACGACATCCCGCATGTGCTGGGTGATTATATCCATCGCATCGGTCGGACAGGCCGTGCCGGCAGAAAAGGACTAGCGATCACCCTCTCTACACCCGAAGAGTCCATCGCCCTCAAGGATCTGGAGCGACTCCTGGGCAAAGCGATCCCCAAAGAGATACTCCCAGAGTATGCCCCACCCAAGCAAAACAACACGCTAAAAAAATCCAAAGCCAAGCAAGCACCCAAAAAAGCCGCAGGTGCCTTTGGACGCAAAAAGAACAAGGTTGCAAGAAGTAGCAAAAAGAGAAAGACTACTAAGAGGGATGGGTGGAAGTAATGCCAACAGTCTAAAATGTCGGTATCAACGCACGAACTCCCTTGATAAACATCTCCACCGCCATCATCAAAAGCATCATCCCCATCAAGCGTTCCATCGCAGTCAGACCTCTGCGTTTGAGCAGTTTGTAGAGCCTAGGGGAAGAGAGGAGAATCACCGCAGTAACCAACCACGCTATCAGCATGGAAACGAAAATACTTCCGATCTCGGTAGGATGGGATTTGGCCAGTAGCATCAGGGTAGCGATGGAGGCAGGGCCTGAAATCATGGGGATCGCGATAGGAACGACCAGTGGGTCTTCCTCGCTACTGGTCGAAAAAAGATTCTGACCGCCCGGAGGAGGAAAGATCATCTTGAGCCCGATGACGAAGAAGATGATCCCTCCGGCAATCGTGATCGCCTGAGGCTCCAATCCAAAAATACTCAAAAAACCTTCTCCAAAGAAGAGAAAAACAATCAAAATCAAAAGCCCAATCAGCATCTCACGGATGATGATCCTGGTATGCTTCTTCTTGTCCACATCCTTGAGAATACTCAGCAGCAACGGTACATTGCCAAAGGGGTCGAGGATAAACAGCAGCAAGATAGCCGTAGAGATAATAGAAAATCCGCTCTCCATCCCTATGCCTCCTTCTCTCTGCTCTGTTTCTCTTTTTGCTCTTTTTCAATGAGGTCAAGTC
>JALVVQ010000083.1 GCA_027023325.1 Campylobacteraceae bacterium
CATTCTATAGTGGAGCCAATGTACACGACAGTTCCGTAGCATTGCCCTTAATGCAGGAGACAAGCAGGCGAGTAAACTACCTTTATGATTTGCAGGATGCTGGATATGATGCTGACATCATTCGAGCGTTCTCAATACAATTGGGACATCGCCCGATTATTGATATCAATCCTAAAAACTCCAAAGAACTCAAAGCAAAGATTGCCCTGCAAAAAGAAGAGAAAGAGAAGTTTACACGCCTCCATTTTACCCCATCGTCTGATGGGCACCACTACAATCAAAGAAGCATGGTAGAGAGAGTCAACAAGCTTTTAAAAGATGACTTTGGGTGTGATAAGATTTACTATCAGGGAGCTACAAAAGTAGCCTCGGTACTTGCCTTTGGCATCTTGTCTGTCTGTATTCATCAGAGCTTGAAGCTTGTGACTTGACCCACAACAGATAGAAAAGAAAAATAGGACAAAATCTAACCACAAAACCATAAAGAATGGAGTAAAAATGGGAATTTTATAGAAAATGGATGAAATGGGGATAATATCTCAGGATTATTGCCCGATACAGATTTTTTTAATCTCAGAAATTACGACGTGGGGAGACCGGCTGGTTGCTGGAGTTTGAATTTGCAAGTGACTCTTTATACTATTTTTACGACCATAAATATTATCATATTAATAAATATCTATTTTCTCTTCTGCTGTCTTCTATTGCGGTTTTTTCCACCTCTGGAGCCATTTTGAATTGGCTCTGCTTTGATATCTGGATTGGGAGCAAAACCCTGGATGGCGACTTTTTTGATCTTCTGTTTACTGAACTTTTCAATCCCTCTGAGCAGTGTATGCTCATCTACACAGACCAGTGATACCGCCTCTCCCAGCTTGCCTGCTCTGCCGGTACGACCGATACGGTGGACATAGTCTTCTGCCACATTGGGAAGCTCATAGTTGACCACATGTGGCAGGCTTTCTATGTCTATTCCTCTGGCTGCGATATCGGTGGCTACCAATACGCTAACTTCATTGGCTTTAAACCCAGCCAAGGCTTTCGTTCTGGCGCCTTGGCTTTTGTTGCCATGGATGGCTGCTGCTGTGATTCCTGCCTCTTCGAGTTGCTTGGCTAGTCGATTGGCACCGTGTTTTGTACGGGTAAAGACCAGCACCTGCTTCCAGCTGTTGTCTCGGATCAGCTTAACGAGAAGTTCTCTTTTTCTGGATCTGTCTACCAAGTGTACAACTTGAGAGATTTGCTCTGCAGTGCTATTCTCTCTGGCTACCTCTACCAGTGCCGGATTATGAAGCATGCCAGAAGCCAGCTTCTTGATCTCTGATGAAAAAGTAGCCGAAAACAGCAGTGTCTGTCTGCGAGGAGGCAGCATCTTGAGTATGCGCTTGATATCGTGGATAAATCCCATATCCAACATACGGTCTGCTTCGTCCAGCACCAAAAACTCCAGCTGCGAAAAGTCAATCGCCTTCTGTGATGCCAAATCCAGCAGCCTGCCAGGTGTAGCAATCACGATGTCTACACCTCTACGCAAGGTAGCGATCTGAGGATTGATCCCCACACCGCCAAAGATGACGGTAGATTTGTACGGAAGGTGCTTGCCGTAGGTCTGTACACTCTCTTGTACCTGTGCTGCTAGCTCTCTGGTTGGTGTCAGTACCAGTGCTCTGATCTGCTTTTTTTGCATATGAGGCTTGCTGTGTGACAGTAGATGCAGTATAGGCAGTGTAAAGCCTGCTGTCTTGCCTGTGCCTGTCTGTGCTGCTGCAAGGATATCTCTTTTTTGGATGACCAGCGGAATGGCTTGCTCTTGGATAGGTGTGGGTGTGGTATAGCCCTGATCTTTGATCGCGCGTAATAATGGCTGTGATAAGCCCAGTTTTGTAAATGACATATGTTACCTTGAATAATTTTTTGGGAAGATGCTTTTGTGGGAGTACTTCTTAATAGTGAAGACATTATAGCAGAATAATTATTATTACGGTAACAGTACGACAAAATCAAGCTTCTTTCAGTACAATACCACTATGAAAAAAACAATATTACTTCTTACCCTTCTTCTTTTTTCCGGATGCACTCAGGTGGTCACAGCCCCCATCAAACTTGCCGGTGCTGTGGTCAGTACGACCTTTGATGTAGCCGGTGCCGCAGGTGGTGCGGTGGTCAACACAGTCACAGGTGGCAGTGACGATAAGGGTGACTAGGGATGCTCGGATCTGCACTTCCTGCCACGCTTGAGCTAAGTTTGGACACTCTGTGCAGTGCGCTTGTTGCCTATGTCGTCTCACGACAGAAGCAGGAGCGCTGCCTCCTCTACTTGGAAGATATCGGGTCAGAAGAGACACAGAGCAGTGAAGACGAACTACGGTCTCTACTCAAAAAGTTTGCTATCGAACCAGATCAGTTTCTCCTTCAGAGTGAGCAGAAGCATCGGTATCAGCACTTTGTCCATGTACTGATGTCTCAACAAAAAGCTTTTGCTTGTCTTTGTGCACCTAAAGATCACCAGCAGGATACGCTCTGTCATGACAACTGCCATGAGCATCAGGAGACGATAGCACAACAGATCAAAGCGCAGAAGCTCCCTTATGTCATTCGCATCAAAAAGGCGGAAGAGGAGATCAGCTTTGCTGATCTGATTCAAGGAGAAGTCACTATGACACCTGATGAGATAGGCTCTCCGATAATTCTCCAGAATGATGGAAACCCCAGCCCTCTCTTTGCCTCTACCTGTGATGATATGCTTAGTGGTACTTCTTTGCGTATTCGTACCATACAGCACTTTGAAAGCACTCCTGCAGAGATCCATATCAAACAGAGTCTGGGATATACAGCACAGACAGAGTATGCCCACCTTCCTGCTATTCATATAGAAGACGGAGATGACGCTACTCTGATTCGACAGTTGCTAGAAGAAGGGTTTTTGCCTGATGCGATGATCAACTATCTGCTGCTTGCTGGCAACACACCACCCACAGATCACTTTACCCTACCCGATGCTGTGGCATGGTTTGATCTCTCCACCCTCTCTCCAGATGCGGTGACTTTTGACAAAGAGACCCTTCGTCGCCTGAACCGCAAGCATCTGGAGGAAATGGATGACAAAAGGCTTTCAAAACTCTTTGGTTTTGCTGATGCGGATATCGGCAAACTCCTCAAGCTCTATCTTGGAGAAGCAGATACAATCTCTGCACTCGATAGCAGGATCAAAGCGATCTTCTCTCCCAAGCACTGCGACGGAGACGAGGCAGCGCAGATGCAGACACTGTCCACACTGATCTACGAAGCACCGATGTTTGGTGCTTTTGAGGACTTTGTACAGTATCTTGTCACGCAGAGTGGCATAGAGGAGGCGCGACTTCTGGCGTTGTTGCGACTGCTCATTACCGCTGCTCCCGATGGCCCGCGACTGGAGGATATCTATCCTCTCATTAGCCCCTATATCACAGAAATTGCGAGGTGTACCCCATGATAGGACTTTTTTGTTTTTTGCTCAATGCTGTAGTATCGATTTATATTTGGATTTTGATTATCGCTGTGCTGATGACCTACTTTCAGCCCAACCCCTACAACCAAGGTGTGCAGATCATTCACCGTCTCACTGAGCCAGTGTTTGTCAAAGCGAGAAAATATCTGCCGTTTCTAATCATCTCTGGGATGGACTTTACGCCTGTTGCTGTCATCCTGGCTTTGCAGTTTGTGCCACAGCTTGTCTGTTCTGTTCTCTGGTAAGCGATGA
>JALVVQ010000084.1 GCA_027023325.1 Campylobacteraceae bacterium
AATCTTCTGGATCACTGAGATGGTCTTGCTATCATTGAGCTGTGGATTATGATGCAAGTGCTCATGTGCCTTTTGATGGTCATGGCTATGGTCGTGATCATGATGATGGTGCTCTCCATGCTCGTGTGAATGGTCATGATCATGACTGTGTGCATGCACACTTCCTGTAATACTGCATCCGCAATCTGTACACATATTATATTCTCCTTATCCTACTAAAATATTGGTTCCCACAACAAGAGAAACAACCCCTGCTGTAGCAAATGCTCGTCTGACATTGGTGATACTTCCTAAAAAGTGCTTGTTAAAGTACAGCAGTACAAAACCAAAGCTTACAAAAATCAACATCACACCTGCGGTAAAAGCACCAACCATGCCAAAGTCCACATTGCCACTACCTACCGCACCCAGTGTGATCAGCATACCTCTCACCCCACCAGCTCCCATAAGCAAACCCATAGTAAAAGAGGAGCTCTTGGCAAGTGTGGCATCATGGTCATGTGATTTTCCAAACCAGATATGGATATGTTCTTTGCCTTCATGAATGTGCTTTCTGAGCTGTATGCGTTCTGTTACCACCATAAAGAGTAGATAGATTCCCATAGCGATAATCACCGCAGCTGAAATGATATCTCCATACGCCAATATCTCATCCGAAATATGGGCACTTTGAAGTACCTTTGCAAAGATAAAAAGACTCAACCCGTGCCCTATCGCAAACAGGATGGTAATCAACAGTGTTTTTCTCTGATCCTTTCCTATAGAAAAGTCAGCGATCGCTGTCAAGTGATCTGGCCCAAAGGCGTGTAAAATACCGTACCAAAAAATCACCAGTAGTGAAAGTTCCATCACAATCCTTTAAAAACTAAATGAACATTCAGTATCTTAGTCTTTTCCTATTAAAAAGCAATTAAAAAATACACTTCTACTATATTTTAAGAACTAAAAAGTATAATTTCTTATGAAATGTCTCTATTGTGCACACCCTTACACCTATCAGCTCAATGACGGACAGCGTAAATGCAGTAAATGCAAACGAAAGTTCAGTCCACGAAAAAAAGAGAGAGAAGAGAAACTCTGGAAACGATTTACACAAGGCAGCACTGTCTTAGAGACGGCAAAAGTGCTGGCGTTGCACCCTGTCACTGTACAAAAATCTTTTGATCGGTTTAGAAGATATGTGGCAGCGCTCTCGGACAAAAGCTACCAACAAAATGCCCATCTGGTCACTGACTATGACGAATACCTCTATCTTCCCAAAAGCCTCAAGATCGAAGCCAACTTAGAAAAGCTTCAGCACTTTATCACCCTCTCCTACCAGCACCGTGTCTATAACCTCATGATGCCTACTGTTGCACACTACAGTAGTGCCAATACCACAACACAGGAACAGAAACTGATCCTCAAATACCTCACCTACAACAAAGTGGCAAAACTGTCAGAAGCGCACAGTACCATCACAAGATTCTGGGAGTATTTTGAAACCTTTATACTCAAGTACAAGGGTGTGTCTGATGAGCAATTTATCTACTATCTCAAAGAGGCAGAGTGGCGGTTCAATACAAGGCTACAGTAAAACTTTAGCTAGAGATATCATAGAGAATTTGTCCCAGTGCAATCCCACCATCATTGGGGGGGATGGCATTGGAAATCATCGCTTCTGGAAATCTCTCGTAAACTAGCGCCAGAAGTACCCTATTCTGAAACACACCACCACTCAGCACCAAGGGCAAATCATAAGGGGCATACACCACTGCTATCATCTCTACCAAAGTATGAAAGAACTTTGAGACAGCCACAGAAGCATTAGGCTCAGTCAACAATGCTTCGATCATCGGAAGAAAATCTATCTTCCCTTCTTTGTATTCAAAACCGTAATACCCTTCTATTGAATCATCATACAACTCTTCGAGTAGCATCCCACTCTCACCCTCGAAGCTCATTACCTGACAGATACCGAGCAGTGAAGCAACAGCGTCAAAGAGCCGTCCCACAGAGGAGCTTAATGGTGCATTGAGTCCTTTTTGCCATGCGGTGAAGTGAGTGCGCAGCTCTACTTCTGAAAATGCTTTGGTCGTAGGATTTTGCATGGCAAGTGCCTCTTCACCATAGAGGTCAAAGAGTATGGAAAATGCTACACGCCTAGGCTCTTTGATAGCCTTATCTCCTCCTAAGAGTTTGAAGTAGTTCAGGTATGCTATCCTCTCATACCCTTTATAGTCACACACCATAAACTCCCCACCCCATAGATTGCCATCATCCCCATATCCCGTACCATCAAATGCCACACCAAAGACCTTACCTGCAAGCTGTTTCTCTGCCATCACACTCAAAATATGGGCATAATGATGTTGGACTTCTCGTAGATTCCGTTTGCCAACGCACCTTTTCGCATATTTTGTCGATTCGTAATATGGATGCTTATCATGCACTATCACATCCGCTTGAAAGCCATACATCCGTTCCAGCGTCTTTATATTTTTTTCATAATACTCCACAGAACCTATACTGTCTAAATCCCCTATGTGGGGTGATAAGATAGCTTGGTTCTCAAACCCTATAGCAATGGTGCTTTTTTGGTTTGCACCCATGGCCAGCACATGATGTTTTAGCGTAAAGGGTAACTTGATACTCACAGGTGCATAGCCTCTAGCGCGCCTAAGAATAACCTCTTGCTCACCCACTACCATCACCACAGAATCATCACAGCCATTGACGATATCACGGTTATGCTCCAACGCATAGTCATACACCCCTTGTAATTTCTCCAAGTCTTCTAAGTTTGTACAGATAGGTTCATCTGTAACATTGGCAGATGTTGCTACAAGAGGACATTGTAATTTATCCAATATCAATAAATGTAATGGTGTATATGGTAAAAACAGGCCGATACGAGAAATATTAGGAGCAATTCCCGTAGGTCGGGGTGCCCTCTCCCCAACAATTACAATCGGACGCTCCTTAGAACTCAACAACTCCTCCTCATGTGTACTTATCTCTCCTAATTCTCTAGCCATTTCGATATCTTTCACCATCACAGCAAAAGGTTTAGTGGGTCGTTGCTTCCTCTCTCTCAACTTTAAAATAGCTTCTTCATTAGTAGCATCACACATCAGATGATAGCCACCTACACCCTTGACTGCTATAATTTTACCTTCAGATAGCAACTCAACTGTCTTGTCTAGTATTGTCGGGGCGGGGACATCCCGACCTACGCTGTCTATGAGTTTTAATGTAGGGCCGCACTCCCAACATCCGATAGGTTGCGCGTGGTAGCGCCTGTCTAGAGGATTGGTGTATTCCTCTTCACACGCTTTGCACATCTTAAAAAATTTCATAGAGGTATTGACTCTATCATAAGGCAAATCATAAATAATGGAGTAGCGTACCCCACAATGGGTACAGGTAATAAACGGATAGCCATAGCGGCGGCTGGAGGGGTCAAAGAGCTCTTTTTCACATTCACTACAAATGCTTACATCAGGAGGGATGCGTGCGGTTTTTTCGCCACTATTGTCACTTTTCAAAATCTGAAAGTCACTAAAATCTCTGGACTCTATCTGTGCTACTTCAAGGGTATCAATGGAGGAGAGCGGAGGCAGTCTCCTTGTGATAGCTTGGGTAAAATATTCAAGTTCCTCCTCAGAACAACTCACAATGATTTCTACCCCTTGCACGCCATTGTGTACCGTGCCACTCAATTTGAATTGGGAGGCAAGTTGGTAGATAAAAGGACGGAATCCAACGCCTTGCACCGTACCTTCAATCATAATTCTATAAGTCATTGCATCCCTTCTCTACTGCTCCAAGGAGGTTCCTCCGTAAAGAAAATTTCGACCATCGACTGGTAATTCATTATTAAAATAGACCTTATGATTGATTGAGATTTCTTGACTTATTTTACTAAAAAGGTGCTTGTTTTCCAGTATGGAGCCTGACACTGCGATGGCTGTCGTATCCATAGACTGTTTGACCTGATCCATCTCGTTTGCCAAAAATTCGCAAAAGCTCTCCATAACCCCATAAGAAAGCGTCAGAGGATCCACGCCCGCCAACTTAAAACTCATCGCTGTACGCAAGGTCATAAGTGGATCTAAGATAACTTTTCCCTCATGGTTATGGAGCTTATAATCTATTCTAGGGCCTTTAGTACCCAAGAATAGCATGGTATTCCTCTCCAAAACAGCGGCTGCTTCCAGAGGGTCTTTGCTGTCTGTAAGCGCCAATACCATCGCCACCACACCCCATAAACGATAGATGTTGAAGTGAGGCTCTTCAAATACTATCTGAATGATCCGTTCAAAATGTTCAGGATAGGCTTTTTTATAGTTTTGTACGATCTTCTCACCATTTTCATCACTATCAATGATCTGTTTAAATATCGTTGCCATACAATCAAATGCAAAATTGAGTGAGAGATACTCTATCGTGCCATATTTTTTGCCATGTACCAGTACACTGTTTGGCGCTGTTTTACTCAGGTTGATGCCGATGATATTCTCATCATCAAGCCCATGCTCCTTGATCACCGAATAGAATGCACTCAGTGGTGCAGCAGTCTCCCTTGAGTCAGGAAATACCGGCAAGCCTTTGTCTCCAGAGACAATAGCTCTGTCTTTGGGAGAAGTCACTACCTGTATCGGCAAATACTCCTGAGTGGGAGAAAGTAAAATACATTCCTCCTGATAGGCAATCTCCTCTTTTGTCATAAAGAGTAGCGTGATACCCAGATGCTGCAACTCCTCCATGAGCAGATGCAATACCATGTCATCAGGAAGCTTGAATCGCAGCAAATCTCTATCCTCTATCTTGAAATCATTTGCAAACTCAGCGCGTGTCTTCAGCATGAGCAGTGGTTTCTCAAAGGATGCCAGCGCCGAAAGCTCATGCTCCTCTACATGGGCATACTTCAGTACACTGGCAAGATCATAACTCAAAAGATCAAAGCTGAAATCTTTACATGCGCTAGAGGGGATACCTAGCGTATACTTTCCATAGTGTGTCTGTACCAACACATGACCGCCTCCAGAAATGGCCATGACTGCTTGCTGAATCTCATCTCTGTAGCTTCTGCTTTCTCCTTTGGCACCATACCCACACACCTCACAGGAGGTAAAAATGTTGTAGAAATTTTTATGCTCTGGATCGGTGACCTCTTTGGCACACTGGGGACAAAAAGGTAACGGTAATTTTATCTCAGGGAGCTGTGCAGAAACGCCTTCTGGCATCTTCTCTATCACCTTTGCCTCTGTATGATAGAGAAAGATAGAGTGAGGCAGAGCCTCTGCAAAAACCGTTGCAAATGTCTCCAGTGCTTCTGTACTCCCTGTCTCCACATAAAGTTTGAGAAAAAAACCGTCTCTCATCATCTTTGCACTGAGTCCTAGTGCCTCCACTGTCCGCAAAAAAATTCTCTCATAGGCCAACGAAGAGGAGCGATAGTCGAGCCTATACTCCAATATCATAATTGACCCCTTTGGTGTAGGTGGTGGCTGTCACATCTGTGATCTCAATGTCTCTATTTTTCACTGAGACATCCACCTTCAGAGAGCGCAGATAGTCGATAATCACTTGTTCCATAGTCACACTTGCCTTGACCACTTCATCTGTCATCTGAAAAGTACTGTTTTCTCCGATAACATAAGGGATAACCCCTACAATCTTGATAGGAGGCAGATCGCCCATCATCTCTATCATTTGAAGCGTCTGAAGCATTTCGACTTCATGGGCACTACCATCCCATGTAATATATTCTGGCATATCATCGAAATTGAAGCTATAGACATCACCGATATCTCCCTCGGCGACCTTGACACAGTCAATGACCACTACCCTGTCATACTCTGTGATGATAGGGATAAGTCTCTGTGCCAAAGTACCGCCATCAACAATATCCACTTCGTGTTCATCTGAAGTGAAACTATATTTCTCTTCTATGAGATTTGCAAGATGTGGTCCTACGCCTTCATCACCAAAGAGAATATTACCTATACCTAAGATCAAGATTTTCACATACAGTCCTTTTTATATTTTGTTACGGTATTAGGGGGTCTAAATGATACGATACTATGGGTAAGGGGAGACAAAGGAGGCTTCAATTGATAGCTATGAAACTTTAAATCAAAACACGGTCTCCCCTGACCAATACCATCTTTTCAGACTGGAGTCTATGTGCTCCAGTCTAAATAATAGTTAATCTTTTTTATGCCATTTCATACCAGAGAAGATCGCATCCATAGAGCCATCTTTTCCAAATACAGCATTGTAAATCGCCATATACACATGAACAGTGACAAAAAGAATCACTCCCCACATCGCGATATGGTGCAGCTCTCTGACCCAAGCAAGTCCGCCCAACATCACCTCAATAGATATCATAGTATCATAAACAAAGCCTCCCAGCCCACTATGATAGCTATGTGCATAGAGGATCAATCCTGTGATTATCAAGATGAATATCAAGAGATAAAACCCCAGATACGCCATAAACTGAAGTGGATTGTAGGTTCCTTTCAACTGTGGATGCTTCGAGACCAACAAATAATACCCGATCTGCTTTGCCCATACTTTTGGATTGAGAAAATCTTTGATCGATCCAATCTCATTTCTATATCTTTTGGCAAAGATAAAAAGATATGCTTTAAACAATACGACTGCCATCAGCACAAAACCAAAAATCTCATGCCAACTTCTAAACAGTGCCTGCATAAAGTTTGTAGGCTCTGCATTGGGTATCGGTGTCACAAAGGGGCTGGCTATATAAAAGCCAGTCACCGTCAAAATCACGATAGAGAGTGCCCGTATCCAGTGTTGCCACCGATAGGTACTGGTAAACTCCATCTCTCGCTCCAAGCAAGCTCCCTCATGTGGAGCTACTGTCTGAACTGTTTCCATTTTAGCTCCTTTTATATGCTACATCCACCATAGAGAGGATCTACTTTGTATTCACTCAATTGGTTGCCTTTAGTATCCATCACATGCACAGCACAGGCGATGCAGGGATCATACGAGTGAATGATTCTGATGATCTCAAGTGGCTGCGAAAGATCTGCAATCTTCAATCCGATTAGATCTGCCTCATAAGGGCCATGCTGTCCCTTGGCATCTTTGGGAGAGGCATTCCAAGTAGAAGGTACGACGGCTTGATAATTCTCACAAACACCATTTTTGATACGAATCCAGTGACTGAGCATACCTCTAGGGACATCACCCATGCCTCGCCCCTTATACTCCTTGTCTTTGTCGATCACATAAGGAGCACATGTCTCTTGGTCTACTTTGAGATTCTCGATCAGGTTATTGAAGGCCACCAAGGCATTGTCCGCAATGATCTGGCACTGTAGTGCTCTGGCTGCTGTTCTTCCCAAAGTAGTAAAGAGTGCACCCACTGGCAGTCCCGTAGCCTTGAGGAAACCATTGACTGAGTCCTGTACGATCTTGTTCCCCTTCGCATAATTTACCAAAAGGCAGGCTAGTGGCCCTACTTCCATAGGCTTACCATCATATCTTGGAGACTTGATCCAGCTATATTTGGCATTTTCATCGATGAGTTTAGAGTGGATCATCTTGCCATCAGGGCCTACGCTCTCACCATCGACAAATCCTGTATAGTTCGGATTTGTTTTACCATCATAGGGGTGCAGTGCTTCATCATCTGCATACCATGAATGTGTTGCTTCCTCTGTGATCAGATCCTCATCGATATCAAAGACCTTTGTAATATCTGCATCAAGAATATAACCGCTATCAAAGAGATACTGGTCTCTGCCGACCATAAAGTCTTTGTATGCCATGAAGTTTTTGACACCCATAGGCTTGACGACAGACCCTTCCGTAGCAAAGACCTCTGCTGCCATTTTAATATCAGCGATATAAGCATTATTGACAAAATCTGCCATCTTTTTAAACTTGACCATATACTCGCCCATTCTGGATGGGTCAAGTATATCCATGACACAGGAAACCCCTCCCACAACCAATGACTGAGGGTGTGGCTGCTTGCCACCAAAAATCGCCAGCATCTGTGCTGCCATTCTCTGCATCTCAAGTGCTTTGAGATAGTGAGAAAGTGCGATCAAATTCTGCTCTGGTGACATATGATAGGTGGGATGTCCCCAGTATGCATTAGCAAAAGGCCCAAGTCCTTGTGGATTCTTGGCAAATTTGGCTACTGTCTCTTTAACCTTTTTGAGGTCATTAGCACCTGTAGCTATAGGACTATCAGTATATTTGAATGCCAATTTGCTCGCTTTCTCCTCATCTGCGCTGAGTGCTGAGACAATATCTACCCAGTCCACACCATGCAGATGATAGAAGTGGATGACATGATCATGGAGAAACAGTGCTGCATTCATCAGCGTTCTTACCAGCTCTGCATTAAGTGGAATTTTGATTCCCAATGCATCTTCTACTGCCATGGTACTCTTAAGATAGTGGGAATAGGTACATACACCACAGATCCTCTGCATCAACAGAGGTATATTTCGAGGATCTCTTCCTTTGGCGATCACCTCTAATCCTCTCCATAGTGTAGAGGATACAAATGCATCTTCCACAACACCATCATCACCTACGACTACCTCCGCTCTCAAGTGCCCCTCGATTCTTGTTATGGGGTCTACGACTACTCTTTTTGACATATTTACTTCTCCTCTGCTTTCTTATTCTTTGGGTGGCTTGATCGCTGAGATCGCTGCATGGGCAGCAACACCTACTGCAGTTGCTGCTAACAGTGTGACACCAATCTTGTCTGCAGTTGCATCTGCACCTGCTCCACTGAATACAGTCTGGTACAATCTGTCTTTGAGTGGCTCGCCTACTGTGCCCATGGTGTCCCAGAAGTCTGGTTCGCTACAGCCCATACAGCCAAATCCTGCCTGTACTGGCCATGAGGTGCCTTGATTAAACTTATTTTTGGAGCAATTATTAAAGGTATAAGGCCCCTTACATCCAACTTTATAGAGACAGTAGCCATCCTTGGCCCCCTCGTCTCCAAACTGCTCTACAAATTCACCAGCATCGAAGTGTGCTCTTCGTTCACACTGGTCATGAATCCTGAGCCTGTATGCCCACTTTGGTCTATTGTATGCATCGAGTGCAGGAAGTGTTCCATAAAGGAGATAATGCAAGAGTGTACCTACGATATTTTTCTCACTTGGAGGACATCCCGGAACATTAATCACAGGTTTGGATGTCACTTTGCTCAATGGCACCGCACCTGTAGGGTTTGGCACGGCTGCCTGCACTCCTCCAAAGCTTGAGCAGGTACCAATAGCAAAGATTGCTGCAGCCGAAGCTGCGGCATCAGCTGCAATATCCTTTCCTTTCTTTCCATGCCCGCCAATAGTCAGAAATGAACCGGCATTGCCCAGGGGCACACCACCCTCAACCATAAGGATGTATCGACCCTTGTATTTCTCAATGGCACCTTCTAGGTTCTGCTCTGCCTGCCAGCCAGCAGCTGCCATCAGCGTCTCATGGTACTCCAGTGAAATATAGTCAAAGATCAGACTATCGATAGAGGGGTTGGCTGAGCGGAGTAGAGATTCGCTACAACCTGTACATTCGGCCATATGTAGCCATACGATGGGGAGCCTATCTGCTACCTTGATCGCATCAGCCACAAGTGGGGTAAAGGTTGCAGGCAAAGACAGCATAGCCGTGACCGCCCCCGCCCACTTCATAAAGTCCCTTCTAGAGAAACCATTCTCCTCAATGACTTGCTCTATAGAGGCGTCTTCTCTCATTTTTGGCAGCTTGGAAAGCTGCTCAATTCTCTCTTTGAACGCACTATAGAGCGTATCGTAAGAGGTATCATTTTTGTCAATACTCATACACTTCTCCTTTTCTTTAAATGAACAATCACTCAATATAATAGGAAAAATACGCTTAAACTAGAATGATTGTTCATTTATAAAAGTATTTTTTAGTTGGATATCGTTATTTAGTAGCAGGTAGGCACACGGCTACCTCATTGAGTAATGGTTGACAAGAAGGGTATTGGTTAGTGAGTGGTGCACACGGAACACACATCAAAAGAACGAAAGATAAAAGAGGCCTCTTCGACAGAATCGGAACCCACCATTGCTTTGATAGCAACACCCTGCTCTTGTGTATCACCATGGCTCAGGTTCCACTGGGTAGGCACAATGATTTCATAGTTTTCTATCTGCCCTCCCCTTGTACTTATCCTATGTATCAGTGATCCTCTTGCTGCTTCAGCAACGCCTGTACCCTTAAAAGCATCAGGAGAAAAATGTGCATCAAGTGTACAGGAGTCTTGAGAGAGAGGGATGTTTTGCAGCAATCTCTTGCTCTGCTCCAATAAGACTAGCATCTCATGGACTCTAGCAAATACCCTTGTAAGTACAGAATCTTTATAGCGTTTATGCAAATTTTTAACAATGGGCTTCTTGGAGACCATGGCTCTTGCCAACGGTCCCACCTCAAACAGGCGCTGCTTATACCTGACTGTTTTGGCAATATCTGTCGCCTCCCCACTCTCCTCTACATACTTGGTATCCGCACTATAGACCGTTGTGGGGGAACATTTTCCTCTAGGTGAGAGCATAGATTCACCAAACACAATAAAGCGATCGTGGCTGTAGCCTTTTTTGCTCATTCCATGCATCCCCAAAAGGTGCAATGCACTCCCAAAATCCTGCGTGAGAGTATCAAGTTCCAAGGTAGAGTTGATAGCCAAATACCTATCCAGATCCATGCCTATCAAGACCTCTTCCACAAAACGAATACCCTCATCGATAAATCCCTCAGCCTGCATAATGTCAACATAGGTCGGATCACAAGTCACCCCTCCGGGTACAGCATAGGAAGAGTGTGGCCATTGCCCAGAAAAAATAGCAAGGGCTTTTGTAATCGTAGACGAAAGATAAAATGCTTTGAGCGCATGATTTTCTTGACTCTTTGTGCCTGCCAAGCCTTCCAGTTGGGGCAGCATCGTCATCCAAAACCACTTTGCATGATTCTGAATCAGTTCACACACCAAGGTAAATTCTCTGATAGTTTTGGCCTTTTCGGTCAAGACAACTTCTGCGCCAGCATTGCGGTATCCATCTTCAAGCGTCCTCACTGCCGCGATCAGATGTGCATGATTGCAAATACCACAGACTCTCGGTGTAATAACCAGCGAATCTCTGGGATCTTTGCCTTGCAGTATGCCTTCAATTCCTCTGTAGAGTGCAAAGCTTATCCTAACATCCTCTATCTTTCCTTTGCTGAAAGTAAAGTCAAGTTCTGCATCTCCTTCTATCTTCTCTATCAGTTTCTTAACGATCATAGTCAATCATCCTCTTTTCGAACTTCTTGATCCTAAAGCTCTTTGCGATACCCGTAAGGGTTAGATAGGCTCTCTTGGAGACACCCAAAGGCACATCACTAGGTATACCCATATTGGTCTTTGTCTTAAAAAGTGCTTTTTGAGGAAAAGTAGGTTCCGTACATCCAAAACATGGTGTACCCACTGTTGTTTTTGAGCTGACTTCATTCCATGGTATTTTGTTGCAGCTACCGTGCGTATAAGGTGCCTGACACCCATTTTCATAAAAAAGACATCCCTCTTTAAGCCCATGACCTTTGGTATCAATTTTCCATTCAAAATATTCATTTCTTATGCATCCTGCATGCACTGTGCTGGCATAGAGCTCTTGGGGGCGAAACATCTCATCCAGAGGGATGGAGATATTTTTGACAAGTGACATCAGTACATAGGAGAGCCATTTAGGATGTGCAGGGCATCCGGGGAGGGAGATAACTTTATTATGATAGCTTGCATATCGTTCTGTTTTCTCTTCTCCATCAAAGCAGAGTCCTGAAATATTATCAGGATCTGCCTGTTTAAATACCCCTCCGTAGGAAGCACAGGTTCCCAGTGTAACAATATGGGATGCTTTTTGAGCATATGCCAATACCACATCATACACTTCTGTCCCAGATTTTTCCAATCCTGTTTTTTTCAATGCACCATCAAGGATCAGTATATCACAGGGTATGTCTCCGGTCAATACATCATCAAGTGTATATGTCGTAGTCAATAGTGGGTGATGAATCAATTCAAAATGAGAAAGAATAGCAAAAAGATCAGGATGGTTAAAAAAAGAGTGTGCATCTCCATTACAGGTGATCGACTGCAGCCAGAGAAGCTTTGGCTTAGGCACAGCTATACTCTCAAAGCTGCATAAATATTTCTGGCTATATCATCTGTATAAGTTTCTATATTACTAGTCAAGACACCCTCTCCTTTGAGGAAAACCATACCCCCAAGGTAACCCATAAAGAGACCAAAAGCAGAAAAGAAATCCTGATTTCTCAACTCTCCATTGCTGACACCGTCATCAAAAAATATCATCAACTCAGTCATAAACTCCGAGACACAAATCATCCCCTCACAACCATCATTGAACACTTCACGGTTTGCCAAATAAACCCTGAGGAAATAGTCTATCATCTCTGGCTTCTCTTGAGATATCTTAAAGTAGATCTTTACAATTCTCTTAATCTTCTCTTCCGAAGAGATATCCATCATATTAATCTCTCGTATCTCCTTCCCAAGCACTCCTGATGTGTATCTTATGATCTCTTTGGCAAGCATATTTTTAGAAGAAAAATAGTTGTAGAGGTTCCCGGCACTCATCTTGAGCTTATTGGCAATATCCGGAATCGTTGTTTTGTGAAAACCATTATTAGAAAAAAGCTCTAGTGACGCCTGCATAATAGATTCTTTTTTTATGGCTTTTCTCTCTTCTTTTTTCACGCAAAATCCTTTTGATGTCAATAATATATTCTAGCATATTTGTTTGATGGTTATCATTACTTGAAATAATAATACAAAAAATCTCTTAATTTTTCTATTAGAGGACTCTTTTGGAAGCTAATCTGTCTTTAGATGTTACGGATATTATCAAGAAGTAGATGAAAAAGTGGATATCGGTAGTGTCATCAGATTTTAGGAAAAATGCAAGCTGCCAGCAAAAAAATTGCTGGCTTTTTAATGATATATCATTAATCTTTGTGCGCAACAACCTGCTGCATTAATGAATTATCAAGAGGGCACATTGCCGCTATCGCTGGCATAGAAGTGTAGAAATGCAAATACATTATCTACATACTTGTCTTTGAGTGGTTTTACTGTAGGACAGAGATTTTTGATCTCATCATTCAGCTTGCCATCATCATAGACTTTTTGCCATTCTGCCTGGGTGTGTTTTTTTGCCAACACACCGCCATCTTTGACTCCTGCCTTGATACAGGCTTTACTCACTTTTTTCTGAATGATTTTCTGACCTTTGCCAGCATCACCAGCAGCATATGTAACGCTTGTCATTAGTGCAAGACCAAAGAGTGCTGCAAGAAGCATCTTGATAGTTCTTTTCATGTTTACCTCCTTTCATAAGATAAAGCCATCAGCTTTGTTTATTGTATCATAAGAGTGTGAATTTATCGTGAATCACACATCACTCCCTAGTGCTCTCTGATTTTTGAAACACTAAAGAGCATATCCATCACTTTGTACACTGCCAATACCACACCTACAGAGCCGATCACTACCAATATCTCATTGAGATGCGGCGTATAAATAATAAATTCTTTGGCCTGCTCATACTCTCCGTATTTTTCAAACCCCAAACCAAATCTGTTGCTCATAGGGTAAGCATTGCCACCATACACAAAGATATATCTGCCGATATAAGTACCAATCACAATAGAAACAGCAGCAATACCTGTCATGGTATAGTGTGTTTCTTCTTTGATGATTTTATAGACCAAGAGCACGAAAGGCAACGCCACCGCTAAGACAATGTAAATATAAAATATATATTTGTAACCTCCAAACAGAATAACATCAGCCACCTCTTTGTCGATAAACAGAAAGGCGGATGCTTCATACGTAGCCAATCCGAGCATAGAGACCACCGCTGCTTTTTTGAAAAAGAGAATAAGTCTAGCCAGTTCATATTTAAACTTCTCACCATATTCAACAAATGCATAGAGTATCATAATCCCTGATGCAGCCAGGAAAGAAGAGACGATAAAGTATAGAGGCAAAACCGGATAGGTCGTCCAAAGGTGCCTGGCAGTGTTCATGTTGAACAGTTTAGCCTGAATATAATACTCTACCAAATCAATCGCAATACTCAGGAGTAGGATACCAAAGGCTACCTTCTTCGCCCAGTCATGCTTGTTGGTAATGAGCAGATAAATCTCGAACAATACAAAGGGGATATACACCACATATAATGGCAGCATAAGCCACATACCTGCGCGGATATTGGGAGTAATAAACATCCAATGCATATGCAGTATATTCAGATCCACAGCTATCGTAAACAGTCCTCCAAAAATCATAGCTAACCCAAAGGTAATAAACCCTGCCGCTGTTCTTTGGATCAGTTTTACATTGAATATCTCTGCCAGTGCTACAAAAAAGATAATCGCACTGCCTGTATAGATCATATACATATAGTTGACGATATAAAGTGTCCAGGGCTGTTCCCTCTTGACCTCTCCGCCGACACCAAATACTGCTTCTTTCATCGCTTCTGCCACCTCGGTACTCCCGGGGTGCATTCCTGCATCAAATGCATTGGCAGTCAGCAGAAAATAGCGCTCTGAAAATACTTCCCATACACCATAAGCCCCCAGAGCCAAAAGCAGGTATGCCAGCAACATGGTTTTACTGAAGAGAAGCTCACGGATACTCACTGCATTGATTTCTACACCAGCTATTTCATGTCTTTTCATGATTTCCTCCTCATGGCTAACGCCTTGTCTATGACAGGCTTATAGCTCTCCCAAGTGTGGATCGTCGTCTCTTTTCCGATAGAATTTTCTGCAAATGCAGTATCTTTTTCGGGAAATAGATAAAAGAGCTTGGGCACCGTACCTTCGCTCTCTTTAAGTACGAAGAACTTTCTCTTCTTGAGAAGCTGCACCAGCTCCCCTTTCTCATCATCCAGATCACCAAACAGCCTGACCTTGGTGGGACAGGTTGCCTGGCAGGCTGTCGTCGTCTCGCCTTTGGAAATCCGTGTATCGAAACAGAAGGTACATTTATCCACCGCCGCATACTTGTCATCGACGAAGCGTGCATCATAGGGACAGGCTTCCATGCAGCCTTTACAAAGGATACATTTGTCCTTGTTGGCCATAACCAGTCCCCCCTCTGTAAAATAGCTCGCTCCCGTTGGACAGACACTCACACAGGGAGCATC
>JALVVQ010000085.1 GCA_027023325.1 Campylobacteraceae bacterium
AAGAGTTGGCTGACACCGACGATCACATTGCCTTGCTTTATCCTAAAAAAAGAAAAGACCAGTACCCCCAGTCCGAAAAAAAATGAGATAATTAAAATAGCAAAGATCTGATATTTTAGTATCCACTCAGTATCGTCAAATACTTCTGATGATGAAAAGAAATCTAAAATTTTATCTAATTTCATGAATCACCTTCAGTTTGAATTATTATGATATATAAATATAATGCATAATATATCAAAATAGTTTAAAGTTATGCTAAAAGCGTCCTATAAGTGGATCTATTTAGGTATACGGAAAGGCTTTTTTAGTATACTTTCCGCAATCATTTCAGGGTATGAAGCGCTTGTCGTTGCTCTGAAATAAATCCTATAAAAGTATGGCCGTGAACATAATCAATGATTTTTTCTACATCGTATGGGGCAGCGAGCCGGTGTGCCCACTCTCTTCGGCTTCCTCTGATGATTTTATGATGGGCATCTATGCCCAGGATCAGGCACTGTTTGCCGACAGGGCAGCGATGATACTCTCTATCTCATCTCAGAATTGGACGCAGTTTTTGCAAGTAGAGGTTCTGTTGGTGAGCGTGAAGCACTTTTCAGAGCGCATCCTTGGTAATGAGGTGAGCATTGCAGAGATATCTGCGATACAGTGTCGCCTGCTTTCATTTCTAGAGGAGAGGGGAGACCTGTCGCTTAACAAGGCGATAGGTCAGAGGATAGAGCTGCTGCGAAAAAGCAGTATCATTGGCTATGATACCGCCCGGAAGCTCATCTCTGTGCTTACCTTGATACCAGAGAAGAAGCGTACGGTGGATACCGCGCCGGAAATAGCAGAAGAGTATGTGGCGAAGCGCCCCCTAAAAGATGCGTATGAGATGACGGAGATCGTGGAGATGCTGCAATCTGCCATAGAGCTGCCTCATCTTCGTCAGAGATTGGATGCGGTGCCAGAGAAGATCAAGTCGCAGCGCTTTTCTATCGGGATCACGGGTGTGATGAATGCCGGAAAGTCCACGATGCTCAATGCCCTTTTGGGGCAGGAGATACTGGGTACAGCTGTCGTACCGGAGACGGCGAACCTCACGGTGATCAAGCACGCTGAGCAAAGCAGTGCTACGGTGCATTTTTGGAATACGAAAGAGTGGCAGCAGATAGAGCGCAGTGCAGAGGTGATGGTACCGATGCAGCACTTTGTGGAGGAGACCAAGGGGCATTTCGGTACGGCATTGTCGGAGTATGTGACACCCGAGGGCAGGGCGGAGGAGATCGCGGTGGAGGCACTGCCTGCCTATACCTCGGCAGCCCATTCGGACAAGCGCTGTAATCTGGTCAAAAGTGTGACACTCTATAGCGATCTGGCCTTTGTCAAGGGTGGTGTAGAGATCGTCGATACCCCGGGATTGGATGATCCCGTCATACAGCGAGAGGAGATTACCAAGTCCTATCTGGCAGAGTGTGATCTGCTCTGTCACCTGATGAATGTAGGGCAGTCTGCGACACAGAAAGATGTGGAGTTTATCATCGAGTCTCTGCTGTATCGCAATGTGGCACAGCTCTTGGTGGTCATCACGCGTATAGATACCGTAGAGGAAGAGGCACTTGCCGAGGTGATCGCCTACACCAAGTCGAGTATCAAGGCGAGGCTGGAAGCGCTGGAGATGGGGGCGAGGTTTGAGGCGTTGATTGCACGGATTGTCTTTATCCCCATTGCGGGTAAGATGGCGCTGCTGCATCGCACCGGCCGTGCCCAAGAGGCGATGGCACTGGGGTATGATTTGGACAGGAGTGGGATCCCCAAGATCGAGCGCTACCTCTCTGAAGTGCTGTTTGGTGAGGATGCACCCAAGGTCAAACTACTCAGAGAAGCGTCACGCAAAGAGCTTACGCAGCTGATTCAGATTCAGGAAAAAGCCTACGAAGAGGAGACAGCACTGC
Organism: Campylobacteraceae bacterium; assembly: GCA_027023325.1. Taxonomy (GTDB): domain Bacteria; phylum Campylobacterota; class Campylobacteria; order Campylobacterales; family Sulfurovaceae; genus JAAXPZ01. The sequence continues at coordinate 1,938 of JALVVQ010000085.1, forward strand.
TGGGGCAGAGTGCAGAGGAGATCGCACAGGCATACGAACGCCACATGCAGGAAGAGGCGCAAAGCCAACAAGAGGTACAGCGGCTAAAAGAGGAGATTGCACTGGGCAGAGATGAGCTCAATAACTACCTGCGTATCCTGCAAAAAGGCGCAGTGGATAAATTTCGCTCCCTGCAGGCACTGCTGGGGCGCAGAATCATGGATGATGTGCGCTACAGTCTGAGAAAGACCAAGAAGAAGCCCACCCCCCAGCGTATCGAAACGATGCTTACCACAGGTTTGCAGGATGGGCTGATCGATCTGCTTCGTGACTATCGCTATGGTTTCCAGAAACGCATGGACGAGGTGCTTGACCGTCTGGGGAGAGAGTTTGAGGATTTTGCAGGCAAAATCACGGATGAAGCAGAGGTGCAGGAGAATGCCAAGGCGCTTTTTGCCAAGTATTTTGACGGGCTTTTGCTGACAGGGTCTCATGCGGTACTTGCCACACAGCTAAACAGTGCGATCGCCAAACACAGCAAAAAAGAGATAGAGAAGATGGAGATGCAGGTGCAGCAGGCACTCTCAGAAGCATTGGAGATACTCCAGGAGAAGTTTTTGGCATCTGTCTCTGTGGTCAATGCTGATTTGCTACAGGCATTTGAGGGGCGCTACGGGCAAGTACTGGAGCGTGTATCACAAGAGAGGGGCTCACAAGGGGAGATGCTGAAAAAAGCACTGGAGTCAGCACGCGAAAGTGGAGACAGTACGCGCAAACGCATCACGGAGATAGCGCACAAGAGGGCAGCGCTTGTCCAGTATGCAGGCTATCTGAATGAGGAGGAGGGAAAATGACACTCTTAGAGCAATTTATCGCCGACTACCATGCTGCGTTTGATGCCCCTATTGCCTCCTTTGATGAGACACTTTCTGGCTGTGTGGAGAGGAGCAGCCATCTGCTCCTAGATGAGAAGTTTTCGCCTCCGCCTGAACTCAATGAGAGACTCATGCATCTTCTGGCACGCACCAAGGAACCTATGAAAGTAGCGATCACCGGGCAGTTTTCCAGTGGCAAGTCCACCTTCCTCAATGCGCTCTTGTCCAAAAATGTACTCCCTACTGGGATCACACCGGTCACCTCCAAGGTCAACTATATACGCTATGGCGATGCATACAAAATGCGTATTCATTACAAAGACGGCAGGGATGAGTATCGGGATATTGAGCATATTGCCCACTTCACAGATCAGCGCAATGAGGTAGAGGATATCGCCTATCTGACGCTCTATGCGCCACTTGAGTTGCTCAAGGAGATCACCTTTGTCGATACCCCGGGGCTCAACTCCCAAGAAGAGCGTGATACCACAGAGACACAGCAGGTGCTGCGTGAGGTAGATGGCATCATTTGGCTCTCACTGATAGACAATGCCGGTAAGCTCAGTGAAGCCAACACGCTGGAAAAGTATCTTGACCAATATCAGGAAAAGTCACTCTGTGTGCTCAACCAAAAGGACAAGTTCACCGAAGCGCAGGTCGCACAGAGTGTGGCATACATCAAGCAGCATTTCGCCTCCTTTTTCTCAGAAGTAGTACCTATCTCCGCCAAGCAGGCACTGCTCTCACGCAGCCATGACAAGGTACAGCAGATGGAAGAGCGCCGAGAAGCATTTTTGCATACGCTGAGAGAGAAGATCAGCCAGAATGCAGCGCTGGATATCCAGTCAGAGTATGAGGCTTACCGCCAAAGTATCCAGCAGATACGAGAAGAAGACCTCTCCAAAAACCAGGCATTATTGGAGACATCCAATAT
>JALVVQ010000086.1 GCA_027023325.1 Campylobacteraceae bacterium
CGCTGTCACTGTACTGTTTGTACTCGCCTGCAACATCGTAAGAGGGAACATCAATACAGCACTTGCAAAAATCGGAGGGATCACCCCAGAGATATTCACGCGTACAGGAATATAATTCATTACCCTCTTGTTTTGATTTTGCATGATGGTTTTACGTGAGTAACTAATAGGCACTCTTCGCTCTCCCAACTCTACATAGATAATGGCGAGAATGGTAATCAACATGATAGCCGCAATTGCCAGCACAGAAAGGAAGCTCATGGTGCCTGCATTTACCGAAGTAACAGTATTCCCTATAGCCCGAGGAATACCAGAAACAATTCCGGCAAAGATAATCAGGGAAATACCGTTACCGATACCTTTTTGTGTAATCTGTTCACCAATCCACATCAATAACATCGTGCCCGTTAGCATAGAGAAGGTGGCAAGAATCGTAAAGGTAGTCTGATCTATCATGATCGCACCCTGTCCTCCAGATCCCATAGCACGAAGTCCGATAGAAACACCAATGGCCTGTACAACAGTAATAAAAATAGTGAAATATCGAATAATCTGCATATACTTCTGCATGCCATCACGCTCTTTTTTCATCTGCCCAAGCGCAGGAAAGGTTGCGGCAAGCAACTCCATGACGATAGAAGCTGTAATGTAGGGCATGACACCCAGGGAGATGACGCTAAATCGTTTGACGGCACCACCACTAAACATGTTGGCTAGACCCAAACCGTTATTGGAGTTTTGATCAAAGAAGCTTTTGATCACATCCAGATCAACACCTGGAACAGGAATATAGGCTAAAACTCTATAGGCAAAAAGGAACCCCAAGGTGATGAGGATTTTTTGAGTTAGCGCATTTCCCATGACTATTTACCGCTTGTAGTGACAGCGTCGTCTTTGATCTTGGAAGCAAGATCTTTGGCAGATGCTCCAATCAGCTTGACCCTCTTGACTGTTTTAGCAAGCTTGTGCACAGAGGCGATACTCTCAAGTGTAATCTCTCCCAGCTCGGCAACAGCCTTAATCTTCTCCACATTGATTACATAAGGTTTAATAACTCTTGATGTAAATCCAACTTTTGGAACTCTTTTGATCAGTGGCATCTGTCCGCCCTCAAAACCTCTTTTTTGGCTATAGCCTGATCTTGCTTTTTGACCCTTGTTACCACGCCCCGCTGTTTTACCTGTGCCTGAACCTTGACCGCGACCTACTCTTTTTCTATTGCGAGTAGAACCTGGTGCTGGTTGTAAATTATGCAAACCCATAACTGCTCCTTAACCTTTGATTCTAGTAAGCGCTTCAACGGTACATCTTACTAGGTTGTTTGGATTATTAGATCCAATTGATTTGGCAATGACATCTTTGATCCCTGCCAATTCGATCACTGGTCTGGCTGCACCACCTGCGATGGTACCTGTACCTTCGCTTGCCGGCTTAAGAATAATACGGCTTGCGTTGAATTTATGCTCAATATCATGGGCGATAGTTGTCCCTTTGATGTTGACTTTTACCAGTTGCTTGAAGGCATCATCTACTGCTTTTTTGATCGCATCAGGCACCTCTTTTGCTTTACCAAAACCATACCCTACTGTACCGTTCTTATCGCCAACAACTACAAGCGCAGTAAATCTAAATCTTCTACCACCCTTGACAACTTTGGTAACACGGCCAATATTTACGATTGCTTCTTCGAAGTCTTCTCTATTTATATTTTCCATTTAGCTTCCCTTAAAACTTGATGCCAGATTCTCTAAGCGCATCCGCAAATGACGCTACAATGCCGTGATAGAGATAACCATTTCTGTCAAAGACAACAGACTCTAAGTTTGCTGCTTTAAGTTTCTCAGCCATATCAACGGCTATCTTTTTAACATCTTCTTTTGTTGCTTTTAGACCCAGTTTATTGCCATCTGCATGCGCAATAGTTGTGCCTGCATCATCATTGACCGCTTGTGCATAAAAATGCTTGTTCGATCTAAAAACCGTAAGTCTTGGAAGCGCTGCTGTGCCATGAATCTTTGCCCTAACTCTTTTCTTTCGTTGAGCAGCAACTCTATTCTTTCTTTTTTGAATACTTTTTAACATTTAGGCTCCTTAACTCGCTGTTTTACCGGCTTTTCTGATGATTGTCTCATCTGTGTACTTCACGCCCTTGCCTTTATAAGGCTCTGGTGGTCTGAACGCTCTGATCTCAGCTGCAACTTGACCTACAACCTGCTTGTCTGTCCCATCGATGTGGATAAGGTTTTTATCTACAGCAATCGTGATGCCCTCTGGGATTTCAAAATTTACCGGATGAGAGAAACCAAGCTGAAGTTCGAGCACTTTGCCTTTGACTGCTGCTCTGTAACCCACACCATTAATCTCCAAAGACTTCTTGAAGCCTTTGTCCAGACCCTCCATGATGTTTGCAAGCAATGCTCTATAAGTACCCCAGTATGCCGAAGACTGCTTGTCTCCGCCTGCTCTTGAGAGAACCACTTCATTCTCTTTGATCTCGATACCCACTCTACCATGTGTATCAAGTCTTTTCTCATTGTTGCCTTTTTTGGCTACAATCACCGTACCGTCTACAGATACCTCGATACCGCTAGGGATAGCGACAGGGTTTTTTCCGACTCTTGACATTTCCTACCCCCTTACCAGATACTGCAGAGCACTTCGCCGCCTGTGCCCAGTTTATATGCTTCATCATTTGGAAGCACACCTTTGCTGGTAGACACGATCAGTGTTCCATAGTTATTTTTAAATGATCTAATCTCATCCTTGCCCTTGTAGACTCTACGTCCAGGCTTAGAGATTTTTTTCATCTCATTGATTACTGTAAAGCCTTTCTCATCATACTTCAGTACGACTTTGATCGTCTTTTTGTTGCCGTCTTCTTTTACGCTATAACTCTCAAGGTAACCCTTGTCTACAAGAATAGAAACAATTGCCTCAATCGTCTTTGAGTGGAGAAGAACCGTAGTGTCGAGTCTTCTTGTTGCAGCATTTCTTATTCGAGTAAGAGAGTCTGCAATTATATCTGTCATCATCTTTTACTCCTTATTACCAGCTTGCTTTGCGCATGCCGGGGATTTGACCCTCTGAGGCCATTTTTCTTAAACATATTCTGCACAGACCAAAATCTCTATAGACTGAGTGTGGTCTTCCGCAAATGTTACATCTGGTATACGCCCTTACAGCGAACTTAGGTTTTCTCTGCTGCTTGTTGATCATGGACTTTTTAGCCATTATTTTCTCCCTTTAGCAAATGGCATGCCCAACTTCTCGAGAAGTGCAAATGCCTCTTTGTCGCTGTCACTGCTTGTGACAATTGTGATATTCATACCGTGTGTCTTGAGAATATTGTCAAAGACCACTTCAGGAAACATCAACTGCTCATCCAGACCGAAGTTATAGTTGCCACGACCGTCAAAGCCTTTTCTTGGTGTTCCCCTAAAGTCCTTGACTCTTGGCAGTGCGATAGAAACCAGTTTATCAAAGAAGTTATACATATTTGCTCCTCTGAGTGTCACCTTGATACCACTTGGAGCACCTTCTCTGGCTTTAAAACCTGCAACAGATTTTTTTGCCATTACAATCACTGCTTTTTGACCAGCAATGAGAGAGATAGTATCTGCCATGTTCTGGATCAGTTTGTTGTCTCTACCTTCTTCACCAGCACCTACAGAGATCACGATCTTCTCAAGCTTAGGTGTCTCCA
>JALVVQ010000087.1 GCA_027023325.1 Campylobacteraceae bacterium
GTCCGGCATCTGTCCCAAGTGCAAAAAAGAGTCTATCGTACTCAACGACCAGCGCGGTGGAGGCTGCGGCCCCAAGCTCGTCTCATTTTACTGTACAGAGTGTGGCTACGAAAACAGCTTTAGTGTTGATAGCGGTTGCGGGATCTAGACTGTTTGGCACTTTTGACAAAGACCATACAGCTGCATCAGATGGTTGGTCAATAAAAAGCCATTCTCTTTGGCTACCTCTTCCTGTAGCTTTTCGATCTTGGGGTTTTCAAACTCTATAATCTCCCCACATCCCTCGCAGATCAGATGGTCATGATGGGGCTTGTTGGCAATTTCAAATTTTTTTCCCTGCACGCCGAGAGAAATAGAGCTAACCAGCCCATTTTCTTCAAGCAGACTCAGTGTACGATAGACCGTAGCAATACCAATATTGAGTTTGGGATAGTTTTTTTTGACCAGCAGATAGAGACTCTCGGAGGTGAAATGCTGAGGATGACGGCAAAGTGTCTGAAGTATCGCCTCTCTTTGGGAAGTAAATTTAAGTTTGTTGCTTTTCAAAATCGTCCTAAACTCTAGCAAGAGCTCCTCATACCCCAATACTGCTAGATCTTTCTGCATAGACTTCCCTTTTTGATATTGATAGTCAAATGATAGCATATGTGCCCAAACATTGCAAGCCTTACAGCCGTTCCTTTTTCAGTGCCTGCAACAGCCCGTCTGCTTCTACAAAGAGTGTATACGCCTCAATCCCCTCTTGCAGTGCAGGCAGATACTTCTCATAGACTGTCCAAAGCCTCTCTGCCCCCTCTCTCTTTTCTCGTCGCAGTAGCTCGAAGGCAGTAGCGCCATTGATATAGCCTTTTAGTAGCTTTGTCAAAGGATGATCAGATTTTTTATAGATTTTCCATTGGTGCTCCATAACCTCATGCGCCTCGGCAAATTGCTCCTCTTTGAGGTTTTGTATAAAGGCTTGCAGTGTCTCTTTCATCTCTTTCTCCTCTTATCAAATCTTGCCACAAATCCATGACAATAGGGCTCTGTACCTTTGCGCTCATAGTAATCCTGATGTCCCTCATCTGCCGCATAAAAAGGCGATGCAGGGAGAACCTGTGTCGCTACACGATAGCCATTCTCCTCTAGCTCTCCTATCAGTTCAGCCACCGTTGCCGCCTCCTCTTCATGGGAGACAAAAACTGCAGAGAGGTACTGGCTGCCGATGTCTGGACCTTGTCCATTGGTCTGTTCAGGGTCATGAATCTCAAAGAAGTGCTTGATAATCTCTCTGTAGCTAATGCGCTCAGGATCGTAGCATACCTCCACTGTCTCCAGATGTCCAGTACCTCCTCTGACCACATCGTAGTAGTCTGGATTGGCCACATGACCTCCCATAAACCCGGAAATGACACTCTTCACCCCCTCAAGCTGCTGGAGATAATGCTCCACACCCCAAAAACAGCCACCTGCCACATAGGCCCTGGCGTCCTTTGGCATCATTCCATTCTGCGCTTGCTTCTGAAAATCCAACGAGACAGAATTGACGCAATGACGGGTATTTTTGGCTGTCATTCCTTCTCCCTCAAACACATGTCCTAGATGTCCACCACAGTTGGCACAGACGATCTCTACCCGTCTGCCATCTGCATCCGGTATCCTGCGCACTGCACTAGGTATCTCATCGTCAAAACTCGGCCAGCCACAATGTGACTCGAACTTGTCTTTACTGCGGTAGAGGGGTGCTGTACAAAGCTTGCAGACAAATACCCCCTCCTCCTTGACATTCAGCAGCGCACCGCTAAAAGGTCGCTCTGTCGCTTTGTCTACCAAAACTGCTTTTTCAAATGCTGTGAGGTTTTGTATGTTCTGTCTATATTTTGTTGTAATATCTGATAACATTATAGATTCCTCTATCATAGAATAGTCCTATGGTAACAAAATAAGATTAAATAAGTCTGATTTGGATAAAGAGAAATCAAGACACTGCAAAAACAGTGTCTTGTTGGCAGAGGATATTATTTTTTGAGTGGGGTCACATACATATTGATATAGCGACCCTCTTGGTGAGCGCCTTTTTCGAGGCTACCTACATCTTCGAGCATCGGCCAGACACGCTCCAGTACCTCTTTGCCCAGATTAGGAGTCGCCATCTCTCGCCCTCTGAGAAAGACTCTGAGCTTGACATGCTTGCCTTTCTCCAAAAACTCTCTCGCGTGCTTGACTTTGTAGGCGATGTCATTTTCGGCGATTTTACAGGAAAACTTCACCTCTTTGACTTCGATCTTTTTCTGATTTTTCTTCGCCTCTTTCTTCTTCTTCTCTAGTTGGTATTTGTGTTTACCGTAGTCCATGATTTTGGCAACAGGTGGCTTGGCATCAGGAGACATCAGTACCAGATCCAATCCTCTCTCTTCTGCGATTTTCAACGCTTCATCTCGAGAGATGATACCGAACTGTTCGCCTTCGTCTGACAAAACGCGCAATTCTCTATCTCTGATACGGTCATTCATGACTGTATCGTCTGCCTTTTTTCTACCTCTGTTGTTGTTATGGTGTCGACTCAAATTCTACCTTCTTGTAATTGTTGCTTCAATTGTAACATAAAATCATCTTCAGAAAGATTATACTGCTCTTTTTTGCGTCTGTCCCTGATAGCGACGCTTCGGTTGGTGACCTCTTCCTCCCCGATAATGACCACATAAGGTACTCTCTGCTTCTCTGCGATGCGAATACGCTTGTTGAGGCTGTCGTTTTTATCATACACTTCCGCATCAATTCCTTCAAGCAGTAGCTTTTTCTTGAGTGCGTAGGCATAGTCAGTAAAAGTATCTGCGATTGGTACGAAGATCACCTGCGTAGGTGCCAGGAACATCGGGAACTCTCCGGCATAGTGCTCAGTAAGGATCCCGATAAAGCGTTCAAAGCTTCCCAGGATCGCTCTATGGATCATCACCGGCTGTTTGCGTGTATTGTCCTCATCGACATATTCTACCTCAAATCGCTCAGGGAGGTTGAAATCTACCTGAATCGTACCACACTGCCATTTACGACCGATCGCATCGGTGATTTTGATATCGATCTTGGGGCCGTAGAACGCCCCGCCACCCTCATCGATTGTGTAGGGAAGATTGTTGCCATCGAGTGCATCCTTGAGCCCCTGTGTTGCCATCTCCCAGACAGCATCCTCTCCGATTGCCTTCTCTGGCTTGGTGGCGATCTCCATTGTATACTCGAAGCCAAAGAGTTTCATCACGGCGTCCACAAACTCCACAACCTCCAGTACCTCAGGAGCGATCTGCTCTGGTGTACAGAAGATATGCGCATCATCCTGAGTAAACTCTCGTACACGCAACAGGCCATGCAGTACACCTGACTTCTCATGTCTATGTACCACGCCATACTCATAGTATTTGACCGGTAGGTCACGGTAGCTCTTCTGACTCTGCTTGAAGATTTGAATATGTCCGATACAGTTCATCGGCTTGATGCCATACTCTTGTCCATCGATCTCGGTCAGGTACATATTTTCCCCGTAGCAGGCATAGTGTCCACTCGTTCTCCACATATCTGCCTTGAGTATCTCAGGACCTCGTACCGGCTCATAGCCTCTGGTGAGGTGTGCCTTGTGCAGAATCTGCTCAAGCTTATGACGCAGCTTGGCACCTTTTGGCATCCAAAATGGCAGACCCGCTCCCGACTCCTCATTAAACATAAAGAG
>JALVVQ010000088.1 GCA_027023325.1 Campylobacteraceae bacterium
ATCACCTCAAACAAAACCTGCTATAATACACAAACTCCATATAGACCGTGCGTCTAACACAAAGGAACCCTATGCAAGCACTCAGAAACCTCCCAAAAATTGACAAATTCATTACCCACGAAGCCTTCCGATCTCTCAGTCCTGCGCTCACCACACAAATTGCGCAAGAGCAGATCAAAGCACTGAGAGAGAAGATACTGTCCAAAGAGCTAGAGGGGTTTAGCGAAGAGTCGCTAGTGGAGAGTGTGCTCGATGCCTACCATACCCTACTCTCTCCCTCGCTCAAACCTCTCATCAATGCCACAGGGGTGATCCTGCATACCAATATGGGGCGTAGTCTCATCGATCCTCGTGTCCTGGAGAATGCCTCCAAGGTCATCTGTAACTACTCCAACCTTGAGTACAATCAAGCCGCAGGATGCAGAGGCGAACGCTATGAGCATGCGAGTAAACACCTCACTGCCCTGCTGGGCGTCGAGGATGTACTGGTGGTCAATAACAACGCCTCAGCGGTCTTTCTCGTACTCAATACCTTTGCCAAGGGCAAAGAAGCGGTTGTAAGCCGAGGGGAATTGGTGGAGATCGGAGGGAGCTTTCGTATCCCTGAGGTGATGAGTCAGTCGGGCGCACTGCTGCATGAAGTAGGCGCCACCAACAAGACCAGAGCCTCTGACTATGCCAATGCCATCAATGACAACACCGCCCTGCTGATGAAAGTCCACCGCTCCAACTTCACCATCGAAGGATTTAGCTCGGAGACAGCTTATGGTGACATCCAAGCCCTCGCCCAAGAGCATGGACTGATCGACTACTATGATCTAGGCAGTGGCTATATCCCGGAGCTGCCTTATAATCTGAGCTCCGTAGAACTCCCTATCGCCAAGGTACTCGAAGACAACCCCGCGCTCATCAGCTTTAGTGGGGATAAGCTCTTTGGCTCTGTGCAGGCGGGGATCATCACAGGACGCAAGGAGCTTATCGACAAGCTAAAAAAGAACCAACTCCTACGGATGCTCCGCGTGGACAAAGTAACACTGAGTATCTTAGAAGAGAGCATCAAGGCCTATCTGGAACAGCGTTATGACCTAATCCCTACGCTCAAGCTTCTCTTTACCGATATCGAGGAGCTTAGAGCCAGAGCAGAGGCGATGAGGCAAAGTATCGGGGCAGCACGATGCGAAGTGATCGAAACGGTGACTTTCATGGGTGGCGGTACCCTGCCCAATCGGGAATTTCCTACGATTGCCCTGCATCTGCATGGCAAAGCAACCAAGCTGGAGCGTGCCTTCAGACAGGAGGATATCATCGGACGGATCGACAAGGATCGCTTCCTCATCGACCTCAGAGCACTCGAAGCCAGACATGAGCCTACCATCATCACTGTGGCAAAGGAGATACTCGCATGAAAGATATCATCGTAGGTACGGCTGGACATGTCGACCATGGCAAGACCGCACTCATCACGGCGTTGACTGGTTTTGAGGGGGATACACTCGCAGAGGAGCAAAAGCGTGGGATCACCATCGATCTGAGCTTTTGTAATCTCCAAAACGGGGAGACCAACATCGCCTTTATCGATGTACCCGGACACGAGAGACTGATCAAAAACATGATCGCAGGCGCCTTTGGATTTGATGCTTCGCTGGTCGTCGTCGATGCCCATGAGGGGATCATGCCGCAGACCCACGAGCATCTAGAGATCCTCAACCTGCTGGGCGTGCCCCATATCCTCATCGCCCTGACCAAGAGTGACCTGGTCACAGAAGCACAGCTCACCCAGAGAGAGGCAGAGCTACGGGAGTACATGGAGGGCTTTGGCAACCTGCACCTCTACGATATCCTGCCTACCAGCATCCATCAGCCCGAGACGATAGAGAAGCTCAAAGAAGCACTCTTTACACTACCGCTGCGCGCCAAGCAGGAGGATGGGCTCTTTCGTTACTATATCGACCGTAGCTTCTCTATCTCCGGGGCTGGTACGGTGGTCACGGGTACGGTGCTGGACGGCAGTGTCAAGGTAGGCGATCGCCTCACTGTCGCAGAACTGGGCAAAGAGGTACAGATACGCAATATCCAAGTCCATGAGACAGATAGAGAGATCGCCACCGCCTCACAAAGAGCTGCTCTAAACCTCCAAAATGCAAAATTCAATCTCAAACGAGGCCATCTGCTCACCCGCAAAGGCTTCCTGCGAGGATTCCAGAGCATCGATGTCTGGGTCGAGGCGATCAGCGGACATGAGCTCCGACACAACAGCACGGTCATCTGCTTTGTCGGTACCAAGCAGGTCGAAGCCAGAGTCTTGCTCTATGCAGAAGAAGAACAGATACAACAAGGCTTTGTCAAACTGAAGTTCAAAGAGAAGTCGTTCTTCGTCTATGGAGAGCCTTTCGTGCTCAGTCTCTCAGGAAGAGTAGTCGCTGGTGGAAAGGTCATCAACCCTATCGATGACCCCATCAAGAAACGCTTCAAACTCCCCCTGCTCACTGCACTCAAAGCACAGGATTTTCAGCAGGCATTTGCACTCCTTGTCTCCACGCACAAACGGGGGTTTGGACTCATCTCTTCCAACCAGAGATTTGGACTCAATCACGAGGCAGCATTGGAGATCGCCTCAGCGCTAGAGAGTGTCTTTGTCGATGAGAAGGAGCTGGTAGTTTACCCCTTGGATATTCTCGAAGAACTCTCTGGGTCTATTGCAGATATCTACAGTAAAAACCAGTATGCCCTCCTCTCTGCCAAGTCTATTGCACTCAAAACCAAGTGGGCAAGTGAGGGACTGGTGGGGCAGATATTGGCAAATATGGTAGCAGATGGTATTTTGAAATATGAAAATGGTATCTACAAAAATGCTGCCATAATCATCGATGATATTGCTACTATGATATTAAATAATATATACGAAATATTGGGCTCTGGTGGTATCACACCCGAAGCACCCTACAACATCTATGACCGTCTCGATCTCGACCGCAAGATGGGAGATGATGCCCTCAAGAAGCTCACAAAGTCTCGCAAGGTAGTCAGGCTAGCGCACAACCTCTTTGTCACCTATGAGAACCTCCAGTCTCTCATGGCACATCTCAAAACCATCATCCGCAACGAAGGCTATATAGAAATCGCAAACTTCAAAACCCACTACCCTGATCTCAGCCGCAAATATCTCATCGCCTATCTGGAGTATCTGGACAAGCAAAGCGGCATCAAGACAGAAGGCAACAGGAGGATGTTCTAATGCAAACAGAAACACTAGTAGAGGATGCCCTGCTTCTGGTAGAGCAGAACTTCTATTTCCTGCATGCGGGTGCGTTTTTTGATGCAGTGTCGCGTCAGACAGATCTGAGCCAGCACTACGATCCTCGTATCTACAAAAAATTTGATGACAGCAGCGCCTATCTCTTCAACCCTGCCATTATACAGGAGGTGATGGAGGATGCCGTACGAACCCTACCCCATCAGCCTACCCTATTTGAGTACTTTGTCGAGCTCAATGCTATCCGTGGTATCTGTATGGCGCTGGTAGAAGCGGTCAAGCTGGAGAGCCCTTTCAGGGCGTATATGAAACAGAAATTGGGCAGCCATTTTGAGGACTTTGTCGATATCGTCTCCTTTGTCCGCAATGTCCTCTCTCACAATATCCATGCAGAGATCAGACTGGATGAGAAGGA
>JALVVQ010000089.1 GCA_027023325.1 Campylobacteraceae bacterium
CACACGCTGGGGTGTCTACTCTGATGATGTAGCAGATGGTGTCAACTACGGTATCGCCCCTGGGTTTGCACTCTACTTTGCACTGGGTTCAGATATGGTGGCACTGAGTGTTGGACTCTTCTACACGCTTTTTACCCTCTCAAGACTCATCTACTTCACACTCAACAAAGACAACGCAGACCCTGCCTACTTCTCTGGTATACCAAGTACAGCAGGAGGGCTTATCGTGCTCTCTTCACTTATACTCTTTGCTGATACTCCTGTACTTGTAGGACTGATGGTGGGTATAGCAGCCATACAAATGGTCTCATTTGATACCCACTATAAACACTTGGGGCGTGCATTTTCAGAAGGGAAGAAACGCTATAAATTTGGATTGCCTCTCTATTCTCTACTGCTTATCATCGGAGCATTTATCTGGGGTATTGATATTTCTGTGGCACTTCTTCTTGTGCTTATCTTGGCGTATGGATTTATGCCGTTTTACCTACATTTCAAAGAGATACTTGCTAAATAGTATGCGCTATCCCTAAAGTATCTTACCTTTTGTAGGCACCCTTTTTATCTCCAATTCCCCTACATAAAACCTTATTTATTTAAAATAATAAAGAAAATATTGACATTTAACCCTATTTATATTATACTTTGTTAAATATTTGACCTAAATCAAAGGAAATATCATGAAAGTGACCCAGTCAGTCAAAGAGAAAACAAAAATCAAAATACTCCAATCTGCTGTAGACCTCATCATCGAAAAAGGCTTTGACAATGCAAGCCTGAGAGAGATGGCCAAAAATGCCGGGCTGAGTAATCCTACGATCTATAACTACTTTCCTTCTAAAGAGAAACTGCTCTATGCCTATATAGAACAAAAGCACAAAGAAGCCGTAAACACCATACAGGAGATAGAGGACTTTCATACCTATACACTCAGAGAGCAACTACAGACGCTCATCGAGACAGAGTTGGAGCTTTATCTTGAGGATAGAGAATTTATCATACAGATAGTCGATATGGTTTTCCACTCCTCAGGACTCAAGGTGGGCAAGCTCTATGAGACCAATGCGCTCTTTATAGAGACCGTAGAGGAGATGCTTAACATTGCTATAGAAGCTGAGGAGATAGCCGAGCCTCCCTTCAAAGAGCACTTGCCCAGACTCTTTTGGGACTACTACATCATGGTGGTTGCCTACTGGGTAAAGGATGACAGTGAGATGTTTGAGAATACCACACAGTTCATAGACCATTCATTGGGTTTGGCTGAAGCGGTACTACACTCAGATATTCTTAGCAAAGCGAGTGATCTAGGGATGTTCTTCTTCAAGACACATATGCTTAACAGTCTACAAAAATTTGCCAGCAAAAAAGAGTCTTTTAGCAAGATAAAACGCAAGCTAGGAGAGGTGCTCCATGGATAAGACGCTTCCCACAGGCAAGCTCTCTCGCGGCAAAGTAGTAGGCAAAGCCCTGCTCAAAATAGGCGCAAACAAGAGCAAACGCTTTTTAACCAATGGTGACAAAACAGAGTCACATGAAGCTGTAGCCGATATCATCTTTGATGCACTGGGTGAGCTCAAAGGAGTATCGGTCAAAATAGCCCAACAGGTAGCCCTGGGTATGCCTTTTTTGCCTCCTGCTTACCTAGAGAAGATAAGCAAAAGCTTCAATGCCATCCCCAGCATCAACAAAGCACTGGTAAGAAAAATCATCAAAACAGAGCTGGGAGACTACCCGCAAGCACTGTTTGACAGTTTCAGCATGGAAGCCTTTGCAGCTGCCTCTTTAGGGCAAGTACATCTAGCTACCAAAGAGAATGAAACACTCGCAGTCAAAGTGCAGTACCCCGGCATTAAAAAAAGCATAGAATCCGATATGAGTCTGATCCACTTCGGACTCAAACGCTTTGCCAAAGGGCAAAATGTAGACCACATCGTTACAGAGATAGAAGAGAGACTTTATGAAGAGGTGGACTATCTACAGGAGGCAAAAAATGCTACTTTTTTCAAAGCACACCTGGAGAATGAAAAGATTGTCATTCCAAAGGTCTATCCTGAACTCTCATCCCAGAAGGTGCTTGCGACTTCTTTTTTGGAAGGGTTGGACTTTGAAAGTTACTTGGATAGCAGTCCTGTGCAAGAGGAGAAAGATGCTTATGCACAGTTAATTTTTGATAATTTTTTCCTCTCTCTCTATCAGCTAAAGCGTATTCACGCAGATCCAAATCCTGGGAACTTTCTTTTTTTAGACGAAGAAAAACTGGGACTTATTGATTTTGGGTGTGTCAAAAAGATCGATGGTGATTTTTTACAAAGCTACACGGCACTACATCTTGACTTGCTTGCAGGAGTGGAGGATAAGGTATTGGTAGAGCACTACTATCAGTTGGGAATGATAGAGAAGGATACACCAGAAATGATGCTTCATTTCTACCAAGAGGTTATCAGGCCTCTAGACAGGCTCTACATCGAACCACTTAGTGAAAAAAGTTATGATTTTAAAGTACATAATGACTTTTCCAAAAGAAGCTTTGAGGCTATCTTTGAGGTACAGAAAAAACAGTATCACTCAGTACATCAGATGAATGAAGAGTATCTCTTTCTTAACCGTACGCTGCTGGGGTACTATGCGTTGTTTGAGAAGATGGAGGTGAGGATAGAGACACGCTTTTTTGTGGAGATGATGCGGGAGTTTGGGTGATGGGAGGCGTACTCTACTTTGGATTGCCTGTGGTGATTGCTTTTTGGATGGTATATCGTTTTGATCTTTCTGGGTGGCAGGTACTGGTGCTCTCTTATCTGCCGACGCTACTGTTTGGCTTCTATGGATTGGGTGCCTTGGTATTGGGAGGAAAGCTTGGCTGGGGAACATTGCTTTCTCCACTCTATTTTTCTTTCATAGCATATGCTTTTATCTTTCCTGTGCTCATCGCCTCATCATTGGTGACCACACTATTTCAAAAGATTTATCAACCAAAGCTCTGGCAGAGTATGATTGTCGGTGGTGCTGCTGGCATGTTCAGTATGTATACGATGGAGTATCTCAGAACACAGAATATGCACTATTTTGATTGGTCTGGCGGCTCTTTGGCTATGGTGCTTGGTGCAATATCAGTAGCTATAATGCATGGTTTTATGAGATATAGAAAAAAGGAGTCCTGAATATGCCATCTAAAAAGATACGCAAAATAGCCCTTCCTGCTGGGAGTAACTATAGTAACTATATTGACCATGTGGACTATAGTGATGCCTTTATGATTCAAGGTGTTGATATTGAGCTGTCAACTAAAGAGGTGTATGTGATGTTATTTTCAGATACACCGCAATGGATTAAAAGCCTCATGAAGATAAGAAACAAACTGGTTTCTCTTGTTGGGCTTAAAACAGATATAGTTATGACCGACACCGATACATCGATACTGCTGGAGGGAAGCAGTATGGGCATGTTTGAGATATATTATATAGGCAAGAATGAGATCATTGCAGGAGAAAAAGACCGGCATTTGGATTTTGTAGTATCGGTGCTGAAACAAGAGGACAGGGTTACCGTAAGCACATTAGTGCAGTATTACAATTTTTTCGGAAAAGCATACATGACGTTCATCTCTCCATTTCACAAGCTCATTATCAAGCAGATCATGAGGAAACTGGTATGACCATAGATAGAAA
>JALVVQ010000090.1 GCA_027023325.1 Campylobacteraceae bacterium
TCTTCCACTACCTCATCAGGATGTGCCGTCTCATAGTCCAATACTTCATGGTAAAGCTTGTCATACTCTTCATCTGTGGCGATAGGGTTGTCTTCTACATAGTAAGCATGTGCCCATTTTTTGAGTTGTGCTATTTTTTCTTGGTATTGTTGTTTTGTCATTTTTTGTAAATTACTCTCTCTTTTTTTCCATAAAACTTCGGATCCGTACCCAAAACATAGAGATCCAGAAACGCTTTGGCTCTGGCTGGGTACTCTCTAAACTTCATCTTCATGGCTGCGTCGGTGCCTGGGATATCCTTGGCTGCGAAGCCTATGGCGTGCTGGCCTTTGACTCTGGCGATAAACAGAGCACGCTCCAGATGGAATCTCTGTGAGATGATTATATACTCTTTTAGGTCAAAAATCGCTGCTGCACGCACCACTGAATCGAGGGTTCTAAACCCTGCATAGTCTCTGGTGATATAGCGTGCAGGGATGCCTGCCTTGATGAGATCTTCATACATGGTGGTGGTCTCATCATAATACTTGGTACCGTTGTCTCCAGAGACGATGATGGCTTTGATCTTTCCTGCTTTCCAGAGGGCTATCGCGGCACGGATGCGGTAGGTGTAGAAGTAGTTTTTGTACCCACCTTTGAGGTATTTGGCTGTGCCTAGAAGCAGTGCAGCTCTTCTGGCAGGGATCTGTTTGGTGGAGGTATAGATGTCAGGTGCTGTAGACTTTCTCACATAGTAGTCTAGCCCAAAGATGCCTACCAATGTGAGTATGACAAGAAGGAAAAGGGTTTTGAGTGTTTTTTTCATAGCCCAAACCACCCTTGTACCAATCCCATGTAGAACAGTGTTGCCCCAAAGATACTCAGTAGGTAGTTTTTGAAGATTAGGTGCAGTGCGATCGTCACTGCGACTGCTGAGAGTTCAAATCCTCCATAAGGAGCGGACTGAAAGTCGATATCCTTAAGCGAATAGAAGACCAGTATGGTCATGATCACAGGGGGGAAATAGCGCTCCAGAAACATGATCGGTGCGGGGGGTGTCCTGCCTCTGTAGAAGAGAAAGGGCAGCACTCTGGTCAGGAAATTGATGATCACCATCACGAGGATCGCAGAGAAGAGATAGCTATGCTCCATGCTGCGCTCCTCGCCATATCTGTGACCTGAGCCCAAAGAGGATCAGCAGTGAGAGGATGATGGCACCCAAGAGCATATCGCTCCCTAGCAGCATCAGAGAGAGGATAGATGCCACAGCTCCGATAGCAAAGGGGAGGATGTTGCGAGCGGCTTTGTACTGCTCGATGGTGAGCACCACAAAGAGCGCTGTCAGAGAAAAAGCCACCCCTCTGGTGTCAAAATGCACAGCGGTGCCAAATAGGGCACCCGTAATCGAGCCCAGTACCCAGTAGCCTTGATTGAGAGCAGAGAGGAAGAGCGCATAATGCTTTTGGGAGAGCGCAGGGTCTACTTGCATACTGGTGAGCACAGCATAGGTCTCATCGGTGAGGGCATGGATGAGGTAGGGCTTTGCCCATTTGGTATGGGCATACTTTTTGAGCATAGAGAGTCCATAGAAAGATTGACGAATATTGATAAAAAAGCTGGCAATTGCGATATCGATCATCCCTAACTTGGCAGAGAAGAACCCTACCGCGGCAAACTGTAAAGCGCCCGCATAAATAAAGATACTCATCAGCGCTGTCCAATACCAAGCATACTGGTAGCTGGCCATGAGTAAGCCAAAGGCGAAGCCCAGTACCAGGTAGCCCATCATCACAGGGATGGAGTTCCTGAAAGCAGTGTTGATCTCTTGTTTGTATTTCATACTGTGATTATATCTTTTTTTGTCAAACGGGGCTATGGTATAATGGCGGAAAAAGTTACCAAGGAAGCATATAGAATGAAATGTATCTACTGTGGTGCCCCTATGCCAAAGCGAGGTCTGGTATGTGACTATTGTGGTAGGCGCAATCCACTAAACCTCTCGGCACTGGAGAAGATCAGCTTCTCCAAAAGCAGAGCTTCTGTCTCCCTGAATTGTCCAAGCTGTGAGACAGAGATGGAGCGGATGAATGTGGGTATCGCAGAAGAGATCATCATTCACCGTTGTCCCACATGCGATGGTGTCTTTATCTCCGAGGAAGATTTGCAACATACCATCAGGCATCAGACAGGCGTGGTACATAAGATAGACTATAGTATCCTGCGTTTTATCCTAGACAACCCAAGGCAGGAATATGAGGCGAATGCTGCCTACCGCCACTGTCCTGTCTGTGCCAAGCGCATGAGCAGGACAATCTATGCGGCTGTCAGTGGTGTGATGATAGACAGATGCTTGGAACATGGAGTCTGGCTGGACAGCGGTGAGATGCAACAGCTTTTCGAATGGAAAAGTGCATACGCCTCTCTCAAGCAGAAGGAGATACAGGGAGAGGGTGTCAAGGTGCTAAAGGGCAGTACTGAGCGGAAATACACTAAGGATACCAACAGAAACCCTGTAGATCATTTTCTGACTTGGATCTTTGGTGGTGGGATGGTTTAGTCTTGACAACTTCTTGACATTTTTCTGATATAATGCTGCCAGTCAAAGCCAAACCTGTTCGAAAGAGAGGGACGGAAAACCACAGATCTTCCTTTTGCCAAAAACAGAGGCAGAAAAAGATGGCTGGGTCGCCTATATTTTATGGGTTAAAACCTATGTAAAACAAGGCAAAAAATGAAAAAATTACTTTTAATGATTGTTGTCTCCTTGGGCATATCACTTCAGGCTGAGGCTGCAGAAATTCTGGATGCACAGCATGCAGTAGATATCGCAGGCAAACAGAGAATGCTGACACAGCGCATGTTGGCAGACTATGCGATGATGGGGATGCATAGTACTTTTAAGAATCCCGAAAAAGATCTTAAGCACAGTATAGACGAGTATGAAGAGGGTATTCATTCTATCGCAAAATACGCTAGTGCAGCTAGAATTCAAGAGGAATTGGGAAAAGTGCAAAACATATGGAAAAATGCCAAAAAGATCCTGACATCCAAGGTGGATAAGCAGCAATGCGAAGGATTGAATGCGGTACTGGATGCCTTATTGACTGCAAGTAATCAGGTGGTCATAGAGATTAAAAAAGATTCAGGCGTGGACTATGGGGAGATTGTAGATATGTCAGGACGGCAGAGAATGCTTTCTCAGCGGATTGCAGGATTGTATCTTGTGGATCTATGGCTTCAAAATGATGCTTCTAGAAATAAACTTAAAGATGCGATGCAGGCATATGAAGTTGCATCCGCAAAGCTACAAGCATTTAAACAAAATACCGAAGCTATATCCAAGCATCTTAGTAAAGCAGAGAAAGCCTATCTCTATATAAAAAATATGCAGACTGTAGGGATTCCCATGGATCATATGCCTGCGATTATTTATAAAAAATCAAATGATATCTTTGTCAATATGGACAAGGTAACACACCTTTATGCAGATATTATGGAGAAGGTAGCATCAAAGTAAATGTTTATAGGGTAGGGTAACAATATTGTATGCTTCTGGAAGCGAAGTAGAGGGAAGGCATTTCCAGGATCTATCCAATTTTTGCTCTAAGATATTGGAGAGTGCCTGCAGCGCTGTTTCCGCCTCTTCCA
>JALVVQ010000091.1 GCA_027023325.1 Campylobacteraceae bacterium
TGGCTTTAAACTCCTCTATGTTTTTGAACTGTCCTGTACCGTTCATCTTGGTCTCGGTATCGGAATCTATCCATAGGATATGCCCATACTCATGCCCCACGGTAGAGATGTCATAGAGCTCTTGCCAGAGTGCTGGGTTCTCCTCTATCAGTGCTTTTTGTTTTTTTACAAATGCTTCTCCCATCGTCTCTACACCGAGTTTCATTGTAGGTTTCGACCTCTTAGACTCCATCACAAAGTCCGCATAGGCAAAAATCTTCTTGCCAAGTTCTGCTGAGACCTGCTCATCATTGGGCACCACCTGTGCAGAGAAGAGTCCATTGAACTCTGCTGCATAGTAGAGGATAGGCTGACCAATATAAAGCTGTGTCTCATCTACTTGGGTGAGGTTTTTGGCCATTGTCTTTTGGGCTTGGCTTCCAAACGCCTCTGCCATCGTGGAGGCAAACTCTTTGATGTTTTGTCGTGTCGGTGAGCCCTCTTGCAAGGCAGGATTGATGATACGCAGATCCCACTCCAGGGCTACAGCCTTTCTATAGTGGTCTTCATAATACTCCAGAGGGTGCCCTACCTGCAGTGGGGTTTTGACTGCCATCCATTTTCTGTCTACCTCTGCCCACTTGCCTATGAGTTCATCTGTTTTGGTATGAGAAAAAGCCTCTTTGATAGCACCAAAATACGCCAACCACTCCTGCTTCTGTCCAAAGACTTCGTCTTCATGCTGCGACAACAGCATCATCAGCTGCTCCAGTGCCGTCGTGACTCCTGTTACCTCTTGGGGGAAGGCTTCTGCGTAGGCTACGGATTTGTAGGAGGGTCTGGCTTCGACAGTCGGGGTGAGGGCGCCCCGACCTACATTGTTTATGAGCACAGAATAGCACCTGTCTCCTACACAGCCGCTCTCATCTTTGTCCAGCAGTGATTCGGCTTGCAGCATCTCAAAGACTTTGGCTTCATCCCCATGAAACATCTCACTCAGTTCGAGGTTGACCGAGTGGAGGATATGCGCCGTCCAGTGGCTCTGCCACTCACTGAGCCTCAAACCCACAAAATGCACCCCCACTATCAGCGCACGATAAAAAGGCGTCAAAAGCTTCCGCTGCTCTATCCAACCGATGAGACTCTCATGACGGGCGACATGCATCATACTCACAAAACCATATGCCAGCTCTTTCTTGCTTCGGATCTCTTCCTCTGTCAGCTCCAGCTTGCCAAGTACCTGTTCCAACGCATCTTCTCTCAGATTTACCATACGGGTCAATGCCGCCATGACAGTGTCATCATTTTTGGGCACATCCAAGAGCTTCAAGAAAGCATCTACTGACTGTTCTGCCTTCTCATGTGTGCCACTCAAAAGGTCATAAAAGCCATTGAGCGCTGCTTGTCTGTCTTGTAGCTCTAGGTAGATGGCTTGCAGGTCGTTCATAAATTGTTCTTGTGTCATATTCTCTCTCTTTTCGGGTACCCATTAAAGGGCACCCCTACATGTAATATTTTTCTTCGTAGGGGCAACCCCCTTGTGGTTGCCCCTATTTCTTCCTCAACATCTCAATAATCGGCTTCGCCAAAGCCAACGCCTTCACACGATGTGATATCCCAGCCTTCACACGCTCATCCAGCTCTGCCAACGTCTGGCTATATCCCTTAGGGATAAACATCGGATCATAGCCAAACCCATGGCTGCCTCTAGCCTCAGCGATGACCTCCCCATACATCCAGCCATGCACCACATATTCTCCATATTTGGAAGCGATGGCAATGGCTGCGGTGTAATAGGCAAGGGTACGGTCGGTCTGCTTGCTTACCTCGATGATCAATTTGTCTAGGTTTTGCTTGGCGGTGGCATCCTCTCCTGCATATCTGGCCGAATAGATACCCGGCACATCGCCCAGTAGGGGTACGGTGATACCACTATCATCGGAGATGACCAGGTACTCCTCTCCCAGCCTCTCGTAAATAGTGCGTGCTTTAATCAGTGCATTGCCTGCAAAGCTGTCTGCATCTTCTATGATCTCAAAAGGCTCTATCAGCTCTGAAAAAGCCTTGATCTCATCGCCCAGGAGTTGCTTAAACTCTCTTATTTTTCCGCTATTTCCGCTTGCTAGTACCAACTGCATCTTTAACCTCATGTTAAACTACGAGGAGTATAATCCGACAAAATAACCCCGAATTAAATACCCCTGATTTAAGGGATTATATCAAAGGAACACTATGAAAGCTATTATCGGTAAAGTATGGCATTTGAGTCTTATCATTGGGCTTCGGTTTTTTGGTCTTTTTGTGGTCATGTCTGTACTCTCAGCCTATGCCCACGAACTCCCAGGTGCCACAGCGACACTCGTGGGTCTGGCTGTCGGTGGCTATGCCCTGACACAAGCAGCATTGCAGGTGCCTTTCGGTGTACTCAGTGACAGGATAGGGCGCAAGCCTACGATCCTGATCGGTCTGCTAATCTTTGCTGCAGGTTCTGTAGTCGCAGGCATGGCGGACAATATCACGATGCTACTCATCGGACGCTTCTTGCAGGGTGCCGGTGCGATTGGTGCGGTGATCATCGCCATGATCTCTGACCATGTCCGCGAAGACGAAAGAGCCCATGCTATGGCAGTGATGGGGATGGTCATCGCCTTGGCTTTTACCGCTGCGATGGTGATTGGGCCTATTATCGGTGGCTTTGAAGGGGGCGTACCCAACCTCTTCTATCTCACTGCAGGTATCGCGCTGCTCTCTATCGTGCTACTCTTTACTGTGGTGCCTGAGCCTCCCAAAATCACCCACTCTTTTGCCGAAGAGGAAGCCAAAGTCAGAGATGTTTTCAAGGACAAAGACCTGGTGAGAATGTATATCACCTTTCTCTTTCACAGCTCCACGATGGCCATCGCCTTTTTCCTCATCCCTCTGGTACTCAAGTCCAAATTTGACCTACCCCTTGGGGAGTTTTGGAAGGTCTATCTACCAGCAGTGTTCTTCGGTATCATCGCTATGGGACCCGCAGCCGTCTTTGGTGAGAAGTACAACAAAGGTAAAGAAGTATTCCTCATCTCCATAGGCTTTATCGCTGTAGCTTTCCTGCTCATGGGCTTTAGCTCTGTGTTGTGGGCATTTGGTGTGGGTGTGGTCTTTTTCTTTATTGGCTTCAATATGTTCGAGCCGCTCTTGCAAAGCTTTGTCAGTAAATTCGCCAAAGCTCACCAAAAAGGTGCCGCTCTGGGTGTCGCCAACACCTTCTCCTATGTCGGTATGGGTATCGGCGCAACACTGGCAGGCAAGATCTTCGAGATAGGTAATGTCTCTGCGGTCGCTATCGCAGTACTCATCGTCTCTATATTTTGGGCATTCTGGATACGGGGTATGCGTAATCCTGGACTCAGAGGTACGATCTACCTCGATACCGAAACCTTCGACAAGGGCAAGCTCACTGCACTCAAAAGCTATACCGGTGTCAATGATATCTACACCAACGAAACCGAAGGTATCATGGTCGTCAAATATGACAAGGAGCTTGCCGACGAAGATGAGATACGAGGCTTTATGCTAAAAGGGGCATAAGCCCCTGTTAGCAGCTATCAAAAAAAAGGGGGGGTCGCTACATACCCTCTGTCTCTTTTCTTCTAGCCAAGATATGCACATACTTTCCCATCATTCTATAGACCTCTTGACGACAGTGCAGATACTCCAAAGACCACAGTGGCTCGGCCTCTGAGGCTGCCAAGACTTCTGCCTCCATATAGTCATGAAAAACACGAATACCTGTGATAACCTCTACTTCAAACCCATGTGACTCCAGCCAAGATACCAAGACTTCTGGTTTCTGAGGATGGGGAGGAGTAAGCTTTTTACCCCTACCAAACCACTTGCTCTTATCCAGCAAGAAAGGTAAACGCCAAGTGCCCTTGAGGGCATTACGATAGACAAAACTGTGGTAGTTGAAAAAGAGCAGAGAGAGATGCCCGCCTGGTTTGACTCGCTCAGCTACTGTCTCCAGTGTCTCCAGTGGCTTGGCAAGCCATTCGATCACAGCATGGAAGAGCACGAGATCCTGCAGAGGAAGCGTGGCGGCCATCTCCTGAGAAGGTGCCTGATGAAAGTCCGCCTGACATCCAGCAGCCGCAAAGGCTTCCTTGGATTTGGCAAGCATCTTGTAGGAGATATCACAGCAAGTCAGATGATGACCCTCCTGGGCAAACCAGAGCGCCATCTGCCCCAGGCCGCAGCCTGCATCCCAGATATCCAGAGGCTCTGAGTCATGCAGTGATGCCAAATCCTCTTTGAGCAGCTTGAGACGCCACTCTCCTTTGACCGTACCGTAGATGCGGTCTGCAAATTTTTCTATGAGAGTATCGAAGTTTTGATCATATTTTCCGCGTTGTTTGGGTGCCATAAGAAATTATATCCAAGTATCCATAAGCACCACCGATAGTTACTGCTATCGGTGGTGTTAGGTTACTGTTTCAGCAAGTGCATAAAGTAATACACTGCTAGCAACAAATAACCTATAAACGCTGTGAGATTTTCGATGTTCATAGGCAACACCTTTCAAAGACAATCCCACCATCTCCCCTAAAATTACGCCAAAAAAAAAGCCCTATATCTCAACAAAGAGATACAAGGCTCACGGTCTTCGCGCTAGCAGTAACTAGCTTAGGAAGTTACCAATGTAATCGCTCTCACAGCATTTACATCTGCATTATATGTAATATTTGCTGAAACTAAAATTAACTCAAAAGCATAGTACTGACTACGCCTCTCCCAACTTCTCGATCGTTACGGACTTGTTCTCCACACCCATCAGTGCACAAGCTCTCTGCTTGATTCCTTTGATGGTAAAGCCAAACTTTTTGAACAGCTCACCCGCAGGAGCAGAAGCACCAAAGCCTTCCATGCCCAGCACATCATCCGCATACCTGTAGTACTCTGTCGCTGTAGCTGCCTCAACCGCCAGTACTTTTGTCGAAGGATCGACAACGGTCTCTTTGTATGCTTTATCCTGCTCACTGAAGAGATCCAGACAGGGTACTGAGACAATATTCGCATGGATATCCATCTGCTCCAAGAAACAGCCTGCCTGAAGAGAAGGCATCAACTCTGAACCACTGGCCATGATAGTCAGGGTAGCATTCTCCCGCTTCTTGACGATATAGGCACCACGGCTCACCTCACCATAGTCCCTAGTAGGCTTGAGGGTTTTGAGTTTTTGACGAGAGAGCACAAAGCCATGTGGGGCTTTCATCTCTAGCGCTGTCTTCCATGCCTCGACATTTTCCGTCGCATCTGCTGGTCTCCAGACATAGAAGTTCGGCAGTGCCCTAAACTGGCTCAACTGCTCAATCGGCTCATGGGTCGGGCCATCCTCGCCCACACCGATACTGTCGTGTGTCCAGACAAAGAAGTTTTGGATACCTGTCAGTGCTGCAATACGAGCACTGGGCTTCATATAGTCAGAGAAGACGAAGAAGGTCGCATTGAACGGGATGACTGTACCATACAGTGCCATCGCATTGGTGATGGCTGCCATAGCATGTTCGCGGATACCAAAGTGGATATTTTTGCCTTTGGGGAAGTCTCCCATCCCTTTGAGTGTCGTTTTATTCGAAGGAGAAAGATCAGCAGAGCCTCCGATAAATCCTGGTAATGCTGTGGAAATCGTATTGAGAATCTGTCCGTTGGAGTCTCTGGTCGCTACCGCATCTGTCTCTGTAAAATCAGGGAAGGTGATCGTAGAATAGTCTGGATGCTGCAGTCTCTCCAGCAGATGGTTCTGCTCGATCAGTGGCGCCTCTTTTTGTCTATGTATCCACTCTTTTTCTGCCAGCTCTCCCTGCTCAAGTGTACATCTAAATCGCAACAATACATCCTCTGGGATATAGAATTGCTCATCCTCTGGAAAGCCTGCCTTTTTCTTGGAAGCTTTGATCGTCTCTTCTCCCAGTGGGGCACCATGGGTCTCATGGCTGCCTTCTAGTCCTTCTGCGCCTTTGCCGATGATCGTATTGGCGATGATAATCGTAGGCTTGACAGCAGACTTGGCTTGGGTGAGCGCCTTGTCGATCTCGTCATAGCAGTGACCATTGATTTTCAGTACATTCCAGTTCTGAGCCTCGAAACGCTGAGCAACACTCTCACTCCAAGCGATACTCGTATCACCCTCGATCGTAATCTCATTGGAGTCATAGATAAGCACGAGGTCTTTGAGTCCCAAATGCCCAGCCAAAGCACAAGCCTCATAGCTGATACCCTCTTGCAGATCACCATCTCCACAGAGACAGTAGACCTTGTGGTCGATCAGATCGCAGGTGTCTGAGTTGACTTGGTTGGCAGTATAGGCTTCTGCCATCGCAAAACCTACGGCATTGGCAATGCCTTGTCCCAAAGGCCCCGTGGTGATCTCGATGCCTGCAGTATGTCCATACTCAGGGTGTCCCGGCGTCTTGGAGTCAAGTTGACGGAAGTTTTGGAGGTCTTCCAGACTTACATCGTAGCCCCAAAGGTGCAACAGTGAGTAGATCAGCCCTGTCCCATGTCCTCCGGAAAAAACCAAACGATCCCGGTTGAGCCAAGAGGGGTTTTTGGGATTGTGATTCAAATGCTCGCCCAATACCACAGCAATATCTGCCAGCCCCATCGGTGCACCCGGGTGTCCGGAGTTGGCCTTT
The DNA here is from genome assembly GCA_027023325.1 of Campylobacteraceae bacterium. Classification (GTDB taxonomy): domain Bacteria; phylum Campylobacterota; class Campylobacteria; order Campylobacterales; family Sulfurovaceae; genus JAAXPZ01. The sequence goes on from JALVVQ010000091.1 coordinate 6,654, forward strand.
TGTACCATATCGGCTGCCAAAAATCGTATCGTATCTGCCATCTTTTTACGCATTGTGTTCTGCTCGGTCATTGTTGTCCTTTTGACTGTTTACTATTACTCGGAAGTGGAGACTTTAGTCCCACATTGAACTTTGGGTGGGGCTAAAGTCTCCACTTCCTCTTATCTGTGCCTATGAAGATATTTCTGTATCAGTGGATCGAGTGCACCCTGTAGTCGCACATCAAACGCATGAAACTGCTCCTCCAGCTCTACCGCCAGTGCATCTGCCTGCACCATACTCTCTTCTAATCCAAGTAGAGTGATAAAGCTGTTTTTGTCACCATCATTGCCTGTGACCTTGCCTGCCTCTTCACTACTCTGTGTTTCATCAATGATGTCATCTTGTATCTGAAACAGCAAGCCTAGCTTGATACCAAAGTCATAAAGCGCCTGCTGTATCTCTTTCTCAAGTCCCACGATCACTGCACCCATCTGCAAACTGGCAGCGATCAACATGGCAGTCTTTCGAACATGAAGCTGTCTGACCTGAGCGATCTCCAGAGGGGTATTTTCAAAATAGAGATCCATCGCCTGCCCCAGCACCATCCCTTCTGTGCCACCATTGTAAGCCAATATCTCCACTAGCTTGATACGGATATCTTCCCGAAATGCCGCGCGTGCCAATAACAAGAAGGCATGGGTATTGAGTGCATCCCCTGCCAAAATCGCCGTGGCCTCATCATAGCGTGTGTGTAGTGTGGGGTTTCCGCGACGCAGAGGAGAGTCATCCATCGCAGGCAAATCATCATGGATCAAAGAGTAGGTGTGAAAGCACTCTAGCGCCAGTGCCGGCGCCAGTGCAGACTCGACCAACAGCGGCTCATACGCCTCCACAACCCGAAGCAGAAGCATAGGACGAAAGCGCTTGCCACCAGCCAAGAGCATCTCTCCCAGCGCTTTTTCATAGACAGGATGAAAGCTCTCTGCCTGCGGTAAATGATCTTGTAGGTATTGCTCGAATGTCTGCATCCAACCTCTTCAATTGTAGTGGTGCTCTCTGAATATCGTTAGCAAAGGTTTCACTCGATGGCGACAAAGGAGCACTCAACCCATGAAATGGGCGCTTGCGTTTGCGACTGCCAGAGCTATCGAGTGAAACCGACGATTTTTCGGAGAGTTTGGTTAGGAAATTATATCGAATTTGGATAAAATACCTCTATGAATAGCGCAAAACTGACAGAGAAAAAACAGATTATTTTTTGGGGCAAGCGTGTTGCTGCTGCCCTGACACTCATAATCTGGATGACCGTACTGTATAAAATCTTCCAAAGTGGTGGCAGCTTCAATGATCAAGCACCCCAATGCATCTTCTCTACCATGCTGATATTTGGGGTACTGACAGGTATCTATAAGGGGTTGGATTTTTGGGAGAAGCAAGCGTAGGGATACCTCTTGTGGGTATCCTTATCGATATTCCTCTTTTTTCATGGGCACCCACAAGGGGGTGCCCCTACGAAGAAATCTTGCGGATCTCTTCACAAATCTCATCCATACTTTTGCCTTCGACATGGACGATCACATCCGCAACTGTCTGATAGGCAGCTTGACGCTCCTCATAGAGTGCTTTTGCTTTCTCTGGCTCGGAAAAGAGAGGGCGTTTGGCGAGCTTTGATTCCGCATTTTTAGCATTTTTTAAGCGATCGTGTATCCATTCAAAGGAGGCATCCAACAATACAACTGTGCCAATTTTGTTAAGCTTTTTGACTTTGTAAAACCCACCGCCACAGCTGATCAATGTCCCTTTGACTGACTTTCTCAGCCATTTGGCAGTATGCTGCTCAAGCTTGCGAAAATATGGCTCACCCTTGTTGGCAAATATCTCTTTGACCTCTTTATTGACAGAGGACTCAATCAGATCATCCGTATCGATATTGAACATCCCATACCTTTTGGCATACGCACGGGCCACCGTACCCTTGCCCACCCCCATAAATCCAATCAGTACAATATTCCTTTTCACAAAAACCCCAACTTTTAATTTCTAATTTCTAATTTTATCACACCGTGTTGTATCTATCAATCACTTTCTTGAGGCGTTTTCTCAGCGTCCTAAGTGCCTCTACGGCTGTCGCGCCCTCTGCCATAAATGAATCAAACTCGTCAAACTGTATCTTGGCAACCCAGCCCACCTTGGTATGTCGTTTAATTCCCACGAAGCGTACTTCACCAAAATGCTCTTTGGCCATTTTATAGATTCTGTCAATACGCTGATCGAGTGTTTTGGGCTCTTTTTGTACTGTTTCTTTTGTCATAGATATCCTTTCTAAAATATTTCAAGCCGCATTATACCATAAGGCTAATACGATACTTTCATCTCTTTGTCATAACGCAGCTCAAAAAGCACTTTCACTTTCTGCACTGCTTTGGGTGCCAGCGTGATATCTATCTCCAGTTTCCCGTCTTTTTGGAGTGTATAGTTTGCTGCACCCTCTACGCTAAGCAACTTGACTTTGATCTTGTCCGTAGTCGAGGTAGGGATACGCTCAATGAGCTTGATTGTTTTTGCTTTATCGGAGAGGTTGGTCACAGTCAATTCAAAGCCATCTTTTTTACGGATTGAACCACCGAAGATCCCACTGCTTCTGTCTCTTTTGACAATAGACTCACGATGGATCAGCACCTCCTCTTCTACATCCACATTCAACAGATAGCGGCCATCACGATAGAGACCATAGGCCTGATCACTGACCAGTCTCTTGCTCTTCTCAATACGCCAACGATGGGATTCGATCGGTGACTTTGGGGCAAAACTACAGGCACGATAGACCCTAGGGTCTCGGTAGGGATAACTGACCAGTGCACAGGTGGCAGCTGCCTTGTACGCCGCGATTTTCACCTTGACCTCTTCACCTGTTGAGGGAAGTTCCAGATCAGAAATATGATAGTTTTTGTACCCCGTTTGCACGACAGCACCCATACTTGAGACTGGCATCACAGGTGCCACATCTCCACCCATTTTATTCTCTACCATGGCTGTCTCAGCATAAGCCAACTTATCTTGTCTGATATTTAAAGATTTTCTTTTCCTGATAGGTATTATGCGCTGAGCAATCCACGGACGAAACTGCCGAGGATGCAGATATATTTGGTAGGATCTGGCATACAGCGATGCCTCTTTGACACTGATATCAATGCCGCTTTGGTTGGAGAGTGCGATATACTGGGTGACCCCGACAGAAGCAGGATTACTGACATCTGCCTCATAGAGCAGTCTCGCACCGATACTGCCTGCAGGCAGCGTAAGCTCAAGCTCCCCAGCACATCTACGCTGCAAAAACAGTGGCTCAAGAGAAGGTGCCTGCATCGAAAATAGCCTCTTGGTCGCCTTGAACTTCTGAGAGAGCTGTCGTTTTTTCTCTTCGAGTACCGCCTTCTGCCTACCTATCTTCGATGCAGCCTCCATCCATTTGGCTGCATCGACCTGCGTCGGTTTGCTCAGAGAGATCAGCTTTTCCAGCGTCTCTGACTCATAGCGTGATGCCTCATAGCTGACCCCCGCCTCCTCAAGGCTGTTTCGCAACTTGCAAAGCCTCTCATTTTGTGAACACTCACCCAGCACAGTCAGGGAAATATCTTTGCCCTCACACACCGCTCTTACATCTTTGGTAAACCCCAGATAGCTACTCGTAGGTATCATTCGATACTTGGCGCCATCCTGATAGATATCCAAAACAGAGGCAGTAGAAAAAGTATTTATCAGCGCGATAGACAAGAGTGTTTTTTTAAAGTTTTTTATCAACATACTATCATCTCCTTTTGCAAAAGTATAGCGTACCAAACAAAACAAACTCAGATTTTGACATTTTTTAGGTATAATTCATGTGTGTGCATCAATTAAAGGCATTGTTGCGGAAAACCGTGAGTCTTTAAGCTAAGAATGTTGAGCTACTTAAGTTGTAAGCCATAACACTTATAAGCATTCTCGTCCGATGTAGATACAAATTTCATCCTAACTATATGATAGGGTATTAATTAAAGGTCTTATTATGAAACATTTAAAAATTATAAAATTTTTATACATTTCTTTACTGTTTGTAGTTTTATCTACATTAAATCTGCATGCAGGGCTAGTCAATAAACTTACATCCATTTCAGGCCCAAGCACAGTCAAACAAGGAGAAACAGTCACTATCTCCATAGACTATAATGCCGCAGAAAAAAAAGATATTTATGTAGAGTTTCAACTTGACCATAACCCCTATACCAGCTTTGCCACCAATAGGGTTACGGTAGACAGCGGTACAGGAACTGTAAATATTTCGATTACTATTCCTGCAGATACAGACACAGATGAAGTGTATCGTTTCACAAGTGTCTTAACGGAAGTGGGCAAAGGATGGAGCGATAGAGATGATGCCAAATGGATTAGACCTGTAAAAGTTACAGCAGATGATGACGATGACGATCTTCCATCTACCTGTTCAGCCAAAGCTATAAAAAAGAATGTCCGCTTTACATGGATGGACGGACGGACCTACAATAACACGGGCTGGGGGCCACACAATCACAAGGCAGCACGCATAAAAACAATTACATTCTATGATGACAGTATTGGTGCTGACCGTGTTATCGACTTTGAGCATAATTTACAAGTAGATTTTGATTATGAATTGAGTACAGATTTTTCTATTCATCCCAATGACAAAAGCTTATATGTTTCTCACCCTGCAGCGGGAACAGGGCAACAGTACACCACTATGAGTCGAAATGATGTCCAATACAATACATACCGGTACAGACAGTGGGTTAGCAAGGCTAGAAATGCATTTTCAGACTCTGATTTGAATTACTATGTAGGAGGAGATGCCGGAGGTAGTCAAACAGAAGTTAGAGGCAGTGGTATTCCGGGAAGAGGAACTGTGATTCACAAACTCACCTATCCTGCTCCTTTCAAAGTATCCAACTCCATAGGTGGCGGTTATGTTTTTGTCACAGAAAGAGGGGGGAACAACTCACAATTTGTAGTAGCAAGAGACGAACATGGAAAAATTTTGGGTTCAGTGTGTGTCAGACAAGCTGCCAATGGGGCGCCCAACTGTTCTCAAGATGTTAACAATCCTAAGGTAAGCTATGTCAATACAGGCAACACAAATGACAATGGACAGGAAATTTGTATGGCTATATATCCTTTGCAAGCATTGGCTTCACCCGGCAAAAGCATCGCTTCTATAGAGCTACTTGCTGTTGACACTAATGCTGGTGGATGGAAACCTGAAGGTAGTTATAACGGTGACGCAGCTGATGGGAAAATATTTTTGGTTCATGAATTGGCAGCACCCGATGTATGTTATGACTACTCCGTGCGCCAAGGTGGACATACCCTTACTTCAGAGGACAGAAAATTCACTGCCCTGGGCAATGAGAAGATCAGTATTTCTATGGGTTTACGCAGTATGGAAGCGGACTATGATATGGCGCAAAGTAAAGCAAGTATCACGGCACCTAGCCTAACCTTTGACAAGGCAGAATATGCACCCAATAATGTCAATACATTGGTAGATGCCATTTATATTCATGCTCCAAGTTCTCCTGATTTCAATTCCAGCCGTCCAGAGATTGCCATAGGAAATAATCCTCAATCAGGAGCCAATGGTGGAGGTACTATTAAGGCCAACGAGCGCTACTTCAGTAAATATACCTATAATTCATCCTCGGGAGACAAAACATTTGATATTGATCTCAATATCACCGTAGATATTTCCGAAGAACAAAACAACCCTATTACCTATCTTCTCACTAGTGACCCTGCCAAATATAATGCGCCAAATAGTATTTATCGCGAGCTCAAACGCTGTGAACAATCAAAAGTCTACAATCCCGAATGGCGTACATTTAATATAGAGCGTACAGACAGCGCAACCTCAGAAGAGAAACGACGCTATTCTTTATACACACAAACTGTAGGAAAAGATTTTGATTTTTCCGTGGTTGCCTACGGTGCTGACAGCTCGTATCAAACGCCTTCAGCTATTTCAGATACGACGATAGAAGTAGAACTTATCGATGTCTCCTCCTATGATGACAATGGCTCTCTCTTTGCCTGTGCAGACCCCAACCCAGACATTATCCAAAAACTTGGTAGCGGCAACAGTAAATTTGTCCATTTTGGCGATGACGAAAAGCGTGTAGACATCACTGACAATGATGACTTGATTACCGGTAGGGCACTGCGAAATGCAGCCTTCAGGGTCTGGACTCTTGTGGACAAGAAAGGTATCATTCTTCCTCACAACTGTACCGATCCATTAGACAATACCTGTTTTCAAAAGCTGTATGATGACAATCTTAGCGCTTCGGATACCCAAGGTTTCTGTGCTGACTGCTCCAGCTATGAAAATGAAGAGAGAAAAGCCTCAGGGTGCTATGCCTGTCTGAGAGACTATTTCGGTAAAGCATCCTGTTCTAGAGACAACTTCTCTATCAGACCAGCCTCATACAGACTGGCACTCTCCGACAGCAACGAGTCCAAAGATAGCAAAACTCCTGCCATATCTCTAGGCACCAATGACTCAGACAGCAGCGACACAGCCCCCGTAGCAAGTATCTCTGCAGGGTACAAATATAAGCTTGAAGGAAATGCCACCAGTTTTGCCGGCGATCACGTCCTCGCCAAAGGCTATAGGCAACTCTTTGGGAACGAAGATATCGCCAATCTACTCTCCGTACTCAACTTCAAAGATGAGGCACCCTCCTGCTATGACAAGAACAGCACCTATTGGCAGGTCTTCTTCGATGATGCTCAGATCGTGGGTGTTCCGCAAGCTAATACACTAGCTATAGGAAAAGGGAACCTCGTCAAGCATAGCAATGTAGGCACCTATGCCTATCATCTGCATGATAGCAACTGGACTATCGTCGACCAAAAAAGATACAAATATAAAACATTCCCCGAAGTAGATGATTGTCTCCCAGGTGATAGCAGTATTGCCGCCAACAGCAATGAGCGATCTGGATGTGATATTGACTCCAAACTTACAACAGACAATGCCACATACAACGATCTCTATCTTCGGTATCAGCCTTACTCATTTGATCTTTCTGACATTAATTTCAGCACAAGTCCTGCTGGTCAAGACATCCTTTTCATGACAGACTTCGATGATCCTTATTATGGTACTACAGCTAGTCTCAGTGAAACTATGGCTGCTATCCACGAAGGCAATATCACGGCACATGGCAAAGACGGCATACTGACTACCAACTTCACAGATGGATGTGCCTCGAGCGATCTCGCAATAATCCTCAACAGAGAGACCAATGACACAGAGGCCAATCTGGAAACACTCTATGATATCAAAATGCAGCAGTATCTACAGTATGGCAGTAATCTTGATCTCAAAACTACCTTTGACGATAACCAGACCGGAAAAGATGTCAATCTTACCCTTGCGAAGGCTGCTTTCGAAGATGATGTGACACCAGGCTCTGCGAGAGTCAGAATCTATACTACTTTCAAAAAGCCGATGAAAAAAGATTTACCTGCTGGTGCAGAAGGGATAAATCCTATCGAGATAAATTATCTGGAGACCAATGCCTCCAGTATCGATGCCAATTCCACAGCACATATGTCGCTACATATCCCAAGAGGAGCAAAGAGCCTCGATCAAAATATCACTTTTGTCTATGCTCGTGTCGTACCGAAGAAAAAACTCTACATAGAAAAAGAACGCAACTGGAAGAAAACCCCACTCTATGTCAATATCTACTGTGGGTATGGTGCCGTAATCTGTGGAGAGCGTTATGATCTAAACACCAGCAGTTTAGCCGAAGAAATAAGCAGTACATGGTATCAGGCAAGCAAGCTTTTCTCTCCCAATAAACTTGGTACCTCAGATCTCAATATTTCACACTATACCGGACGCCCCTCCAATCCTAGACTCTCCTATGAGAATCAGAACGAACAAGAAGAGATTACCAAGATGGGCTACAGCTCGGATACGGCAGCCCAAGAGGATCTCAATGTCTCCATACAGCCAAACGATCCCAGACCTACAACCGTCAGGATTAGATACAAATCTTCTCCATGGTTACAATACCCAGGAGCAGGAGCAGGAGCAGACGAAGACAAAGATAATCCTTTTGATGTTCGCTTCCCGGTTGGCCCGGGAA
>JALVVQ010000092.1:0-302 GCA_027023325.1 Campylobacteraceae bacterium
GCTTGTTTACTTTTATATTTAGTCTATTGAGCGTTAGAATCAGTTGAAATGATCTTTATTTGTGTGTTTGGTGACAGTATGGCTTCAAAAATATGTTCAATTATCATACTCTACCCGCGTGGGTGTGTAGACGAGGCATTACATTGGGGATACTCTAGTACTAGAGATTATGAGGGAATTGATGGCTTGTTGGAGATTGAGTGTTTTTGGTAGTTTGGGTTGGGGCATACAAACGAGGAGAGAGGCTGTGCAAGAACCTACGGAAGTGGAGAGTTTACTCCCACAAAAGACTGCGGTACAAA
>JALVVQ010000092.1:312-3594 GCA_027023325.1 Campylobacteraceae bacterium
TTAGCTTTTCAGGCTTCCCAATGCCACTGAAAGGTTCTCTTAGGCACTCTTTGATGAGTTTGTCTATCTTTTTTGAAATGATTTTATCACTGTTTTTAAAGTAGAGATAATCCTCCCAAGCGGAGGGCTCAAATGCCAGCATTGTCTATCCTAGATCTTCTATACTCTTATGAATCAAAGTCTCTTTGTGATTTTCGATGTTGTTAATAGCATTGAAAAGTCTTGAAGCGTTGGCAGGAGTCGAGAGGAGATAGTCGGTCTCGCTCTCTTTGGGGGCTACTGAGATATTGATATGAATGGTTTTTTCTTGAAAAAGTGTTTTGATAGACTCCAGAAAGTCTATATCTAATTCATTGGCATTAAGCTGATAGGCTACTTGCATCAAAGACTCCTTTTGTTTCATTGATTTTATTATACCATATAAAAAGTACAACCTCAACAGCGGCGAGGTTATGGAGGTTATCTCTCACCCATCAAAGGCAGATGGTTTCTTTGTTGGAGATTGAGCGTTTTTGGTAGTTTGGGTTGGGGTATGCGTTCCCGCATGCAACGCGGGAACGAGGATAAGCTAAAATGGATTTCTTGATTTAAAGTTTTCACTTAGGCATTTCATATAGGGTGATAAAAAAATAGCGGCAGCAATAGGTATAAAAAGCACCATTACAGATACAATAAAAAATGGCACACCTTTAAGAGAACTATCTTTTACAAAATAAATTGCCAAAGGAAAGAGAATAAACAATATCATTCCAATTCTTGTTTTTATTTTGTATTTATCGCAATTACTCATCATTTAAGCCTTTAATCTCCATATTCTTTCAAAATTTCTCCAGTCACTGTTCCACCATAGCCTCTAGGAACTATCACATCTATCATATTATCTTTAAATATTGTAAGCGTATCTTGATAGACAGATTTATCATTTAAAAGAATATCTGCTCCTACACATATTGTAGAGACTGTTCCAAAAACAAGTTTAGTATAAGGATCAGGTGCTGTTGCTGCCACAAGACCACTAACTAAAGCTGTATTTTTAAGCCCATCAGAAAGATCCCTCGTAGTCAAAACCAAAAGTGCTCTACTCTTTCCAGATGCTATGAGACCCTTATCGGTCACATTATCAGCTATATTCTGCCTGCCCCTAGCCTGCCTAAGCCTATACTCAGCCATATGATTAAACATAAAAATAAAAGCCGCACTCATCGCCCCATTGGCGAACTTCCCGCCACCCAACACAGAGGCAGTACCGCCTGCGATGGCTACGATGATGGTCTTGGTGATTATATCTACTTTTTGTAAACCTTTGGCAAACCCACCCAGCAGTGACCCTGCAAACCCAGAGAGGAAGCCTCCTAATGCTTTGCCTCCTTGGATGGCGCGTATCAAAGAAATACCCCCCCCACCAATAATAAATCTGAGTGTATAACCAGTTCCTCTTTTTGCGTCCCCTTGTGCCCTCACCTTTGTATCGAAATTGTTGATTGCAAGTACTCGATGATCTCTGTCTGATTGCCTCGAAATACAACCCGTTCTTTTTTTTGCTCGATCTGGTAGGCATACATCGGGTCGTAATACTCAGAGAGCAGTCTTGCTATCCAGCGCTTGTGCAGGCTGGGGTCATGGTGTTGCTGCTGGTGTATCCATGCCTCTTCCAGCAGCGTTGTGAGCTCTCTGTGGCCTTTGTCTCCGAGTCTCTTGTAGATGCGTTGGAAGTTGTGCCTCATGGTCTCAATCCAGCTGTGTGGCGTGTCGCCAGAGCGTAGTGCGCTGTCATATTGCTGCTGGGATGCCAGCACATACTCATCATAGGTAATCTCTATCCGTTCCTCCAAAGAGGTCTCCAGCAGGATGACATCCGCAGCACTGAACTGTGAGAAGAGTGGGGGAGGGATATAGCATCTGCCGATATTTTTGCTCTCATCCTCTACGACGATATGGGGATGCATGGCATCATCGTGCTGTATCAGCGCATAGGCTAAGGCATTTTCAAAATCTATCTGGGTGGGTTGTCCGGTGGCATAGCGCCCGAAAGAAGAGCCACGGTGGTTGGCGAGCCCTTCCAGATCAATGCTTTCTCGAAGTTTTTTGAGCAGTAGGGTTTTGCCCGCACCGGTATGACCTCCCAAGACAAAGATCTTCTTGTCCAGCGTGATAGTCTCAAGCTGCGTGATCAGGTAGCTGCGAAAGGCTTTGTAGCCTCCCTCTAGACGGGGAATATCAATACCAGCATCTGCGAGCCACTGCTGTGAGATTTGGGAACGCTGCCCTCCTCGAAAACAGTAGAGATAACTCTGTGGCAGCTGCTGTACCTGATCGATCCACGCCTGCACCCTCTGTGCTTTGACCTCTCCTGAGACCAGTTGGTGTCCCAGCTCTGTAGCCTTTTCGTTGCCTGCTTCCTTGTAGCGTTTGCCTACGAGGTGACGCTCTTCGTCATGCATCAAGGGGAGATTGACGGTATGAGGGAATGCCCCTTTGGCATACTCTACAGGAGCCCTGACATCAATGAGCGGGCGCTCCTGAAGGACGATAGAACGAAAATCGCTAACGAGAGGAAGGGTCTGTGCCATTGGGGTATCCATTGTACTAATTTTTGACATTATACAATGAGTGCACTAAGTTACACCTCAAAAACTACCATAGACTATTTTGGAACAATTATGTATAGTTCAGGAGAATTTAGGTTATAATTTATAAAAGAAAACAGGAGAGGGATATATGCCAAAAAAATTGATATTTATGATAGGTGCACCAGGCTCAGGGAAATCAACCTACAGCGATAAGATCAACGCTATGCATGCGGAAGATATACACAGTATTCATATTGGTGAGATTTTGGGAGAGGAGATCAGACAGGGTACGACTATGGGTAAGATCGTACAACAGTATGTCGAAAAGGGAGATCTAGTACCGGGAGATGTGATTCTCTATGAGGTATTCAAGCATATCAAGGCATCGCCCAAAGATATCGTCTTGATGGATGGATTCCCGCGAGGACTCAATCAGATGAAGATCCTGGGTGACACTTTGGCGCAGGATAAGGAGATTAAACTGATCTCCGTCATTGAACTGAAGGTAAGCAAAGAGGTAGCCAGAGAGCGGGTATTGCCTGAAAATGCAAGTGAAGAGGAAGTGGCACTGTTTGAGCATAAGTATGAGACCTATGAGGCATTGATAGGAAAGATAGAGAAGTTCTATGCGGATAAAGAGCTCCTGACAGTCATTAGCGCTGAAAAAGAGCGTGATCTTGTACTCAAAAGAATCGATGATCATCTGAAAAAT
>JALVVQ010000093.1 GCA_027023325.1 Campylobacteraceae bacterium
CCCGACAGCCTCTGGGTACAGGCTGATGCCACACTGATAGAGGTCGCCCTGTCCAACCTTATCGAAAATGCACTCAAGTATTCTGATGAAGCCGTCATAGTCACCGTCAACACTCAAAGTATTCAGATATCTGACAGAGGAATCGGTATCCCAACAGAAGAGATCAGCAAGATCGCCAAAAAGTTTTACCGTGTTTCAGGCAATAGCTGGGATAACTCTATGGGTATCGGACTCTCTCTGGTCTCCCATATCATCCAGCTACACGGCTTTGAACTGCAAGTGCAGAGTCAGATGGGCGAGGGCTCTACATTTGCCATCCTTTTCTCTTCATAATTGTGTTTTCTCCTCTCTTTTATAATGTGAATGTGCTATACTTTTTATGCAACGATAAAGAAATAGAGGAGAAAATATGAAAAAAATAGAGGCGATCATCAAACCATTTAAGCTCGAAGATGTCAAGGAGGCACTCATAGCCGCAGGCATAGAAGGGATGACCATCTCCGAGGTCAAAGGCTACGGAAGACAGGCAGGACACTCAGAGCTCTACAGAGGGGCAGAGTATGTCGTAGAGTTCATCCCAAAGATCAAGATAGAGCTGGTTGTCAGCAACAGCAAATACGCCGAAAGTGCTATCACAGCGATCCGCAAAGCTGCCTACACAGGCAAAATCGGTGACGGCAAGATCTTTGTCAGCGATATTTCCCACACCCTGCGCATCCGTACAGGCGAAGAGAACGAAGAGGCACTTTAGGTCTCTCGTTAAGACTCATTAATCCTTTTTTCTGTATCATTCACCATACAGAAAAAAGGCTCCCCTCATGAAATACCAACGATTCGTCTCTCTGACCGCAGGACTCTCCTTTATCTTTATTTTTATCTCCAGTGGTGTGCTCTACTTTATCCCAGATCGCGGGGTTACAGGGTGGACAAACTGGACTTTCTTAGGGCTGGACAAGCAGCAGTGGGACAACCTGCATATCAATCTGGGTATTCTCTTTCTGGTCTTTATCGTCTGGCATATCTACTTCAACTGGAAACCGATCAAGGCCTATCTCAAGGTCAAAAAGAAGTGGAAGGTCTTCACCAAAGAGTTCAATGTAGCCTTAGTTGTGACAGTGTTATTTGCAGCTGGTACGATCACGATGACCCTGCCTTTCAGCTTCCTTGTCAATATCGGCAACGGGGTCAAAGCGATCAACTCCCTAGATGATGGCAATCCACCTTTTGGTTATGCAGAGTATGCCACACTGGAGGACTTCTGTCTGCTTACCCACATCGACAAAGCACAGGCACTTCAGAGGCTAAAAACTAAAGGTATCACCCTCTCCTCCACCAAAGCCACACTCAAAGAGATCGCAACTGCCAATGGCACCAGCCCCAAAGCACTTTTCCTGATCATGCGTGACACTGCCACCAAGTTCATCCTGCCTACAGGCCTACCTGTCGGTATGGCACGCAAGTCTCTGGCTAGGCTACAGCAAGAGTACTGGATGGAGCTGGATAGATTTATCGCACACTTGGCACACTACGGGATCAAAGCTACCCCTGAGAGCACATTCAAAAAACTTGCCAAAAACCACAATCTCCACCCAGCACAGCTCTACAACATGCTGCTGGCATCACAGGTAGAGAGATAGCCTTGGTGCTCGACAGTAACCGTACGAGAGATCAAGGCGCTACGCTCCTTCTGACACAGAGCCATTTCCATACCAAAAGCTATCCCCGTCATGCCCATGACGGATACTCGATCTCACTGGTGCAGGAGGGGGTGCACCACTTTCTCATCGAGGGAGAGAGGATGGAGGCGGCAGCTGGCAGTGTGCGGATCATCCATCCCTCTGAAGCACATGAAACAGAGCAAAGCACATGGAAACATATCAATCTCTCACTGGAGACAGATACGGTAGAGCGTATCGCTCGCACTGTAGGGATAGAGCCTCCGGTGATCTTCGCACCTCTGATCTGTGATGCCACTTTGACAGAGAGGATAGAGCAGCTCTATGCACAGCATACAAGAGCAGACAAACAACAGGTCACACTATCCACTGAGACATTACTCACCTACCTTCTAGAGAAACACCGTCTCGATACTGTCGTGCTACCCAAACTGGCATTGAGCCCACACATAGACCATGCCAGATCTTATATCCATGCCCATGCCCACGAGGCTGATATTGATCTGGAGGAGGTCGCCAAACAGGCGCAGATGAGCAAATACCACTTCCTGCGTATCTTCAAACAGACACTGGGACGCACACCCCACCAGTATCTGCAAAACATACGCATTGATTGCGTACGCAAAATGATAGCCCAAGGCACCACACTCTCAGAGGCGGCACACGCCTGTGGTTTTTATGACCAGTCCCACATGATCCAGATCTACAAGAAGTTCTATGGTCATACTCCCGGAGTCCTACGCAAAAAAGCGCAATAATTTCCTATATCTCACTCAGTGCCTAGGCTATAATGTCAATAAAAAGGTTCTCTATGGCTCTGGATATCTACCTCAACTACCTACTGATCGCTTTCCTGACGATCACCAGTCCGGGTGCAGCGATCCTGCTGGCGATCAACAATGCCATGCGGATGAATCTACGCGCCGTACTCTACTCTACACTGGGAAATCTACTCGGACTGCTACTGCTCTCCACGGTAGCCATGCTCGGTGTAGGCGTCATGCTCAAAACCTCTCCCCTGTTCTACCATCTTCTCAAGTGGGTAGGTGGTGCCTATCTGGTCTATCTAGGTATCGGACAGATACGCAATGACCACACCCATCTGGAGTTCCAAGGCAACACCAAACAAAAAAACTTCCATGCTTGGGATCTCTTTCGCAAAGGCTTCCTCGTAGCAGCCACCAACCCCAAGCCCATCCTCTTCTTCACCGCAGTCTTCCCGCTGTTCATGGAGAAAGAACGCAGTGCATGGATACAGTTCACCATCATGACAGGCACATTCTTGGCTATCTCATTCGCTTCGCTGATGTTCTATGGATATATCTCTACGCGTGCTAAAGCATGGTTCTTCGACCCAGTGAAGCTGCGCTGGTTCTATAGGATCTCTGGTGTCGCTTTTGTCATGATGGGTATTGGGTTGGCGGTGTGGGGATAGGTAGTGTCGGTGTACCGAGGTATCATATTTGAGGAGTTCCCCATTCAGCACTTTAAAAATGTTCTCGGTATTTCACCATTCCAAGGAGAATAATCTTGTCTTTACCTGGATCACTATCTATACCGAGCTACTCTGCAGAAGTCTATCTTTGACCGAACTCCAATAGTCACTGTCGAGCTTCGTGAAGTTTTTTGATCCGTTTTGGGTATAGTCTTGGAGTACATCTTCAAGTGCTTTTCGATCCTTTACAAAATCGGATGTATCTTCTGGGGTACTGACATGAATAGTCTCTATCATTGTGTTTTGCAATGAACGGAGTATGTTGAGTACATTGTCCATATAAGTATCTTGGACTTCGATTTGGATGGTTTGCATAACGACTCCTTTTGTTGAGATATTATATCATATTTAAAAAAACCTTTATCTCTTGTAATCTAATAAAGATAAAAAATACAATTGGGTGTATTAGTGGGGGGGG
>JALVVQ010000094.1 GCA_027023325.1 Campylobacteraceae bacterium
CTTTGTAGGCGCGGCTGCTGCGGCTGATCGTCGTCCCGATCTTTGTCGCAGTCGTACGGCCAAACAGTGCTCCGAGTATGGAAGCACCCACATTGAGCAGTGAGCTCATCTGGTCACCTTTTTCCTTCTCGACGCGTGCCTTGGCTCGGGAGAGCTGGTCGAGGAGACGCTGCTCTTTTTTCTCATACTGCTCTTTGAGCTTGTCCAGTTTCTCTTCTTTGCGCTCGTCCAGTTCTCCTTGGACTCTTGCTTTGAAGTCGCCCAATACCTCATCCACCTCAGACTCCATTCTGAGTGCTCTACAGCGATAGAGTTCTAGCTTGCTGTTTCTATAAAGATGACCTATCAGTGCGCGTGTGGCGCCTTTCAGTGCTTTGTCTGTCGAGACAGCGGCAGGCACTTCGGCAAATCTCGCCTCTCTAGGCTCTTTGGTCGGCAACAATGTAAAGTCTAGATCATCTACCTCTGCATCCTCCCAGTCAACACTGTCAATCCCCACAATATCCAGATAATCAAAGCCCTCCTCCGTCACCTCGATACCTCGTCTGCTGTCATGATAATAGACCTCACTCTTGGCAGCAAGATAGGGGCGATAGCGCCCTTCACCTGTCATATCAGGCTCATAATACTGCCTGATACTACTGTCAATGGTATTGACATGATTATACCCCTCTTCCAGCACAGAAGGTGTCTCCTCTTCGGCGTCCTCTTCCAGTACTGCTTTTTGTGTATGCATAAGTGCAGAGATCTCTGCCTTTTTGAGTGGGCCTTTGAGGTAGCTCATCACCCATCGCGTACCAAAAAGTCTGATATCTTCCAAGTGCGCGCTCTTGAGAAAGAAGGTTCGTTTTCTCAGGTTTGCCAGTAGGTTTGCGATCTCTTTTTTGTCAAATGCAGAACCCATCTTGCCACCCAATCCGTCAATCACCCGGTTGACATCCTGCGTGGTTTGCAAGCGTCCGATACACCAGGTGCCGATATTGGACAACCCTTTGTAGTCAAGATCTACGGGGTTCTGTGTACTAAGTACCACACCGATACCATAGGCTCTGGCCTGCTTGAGCAGGGTAATCATGGGCTCTTTGGAAGGGGGATTTTTGACTGGAGGGAAAAAGCCATAGATCTCATCCATATACAGCAGTGTCCTGAGTCTGTTGGAGCCGCTTTGAAGCCGCATCCATGCGATATACTTGTTTAGCAGAAGCGTGACAAAGAACATACGCTCGTCATCATTGAGATGCGCGATAGAGAAGATCGCTATCTTGGCTTTGCCCTCCTCATCATAGAGGAGCTTCTGGATATTGAGTGCCTCACCACTCAGCCAGTTGACAAAGTTGGGGGAGGCAATGACAGCATTGAACTTGCTAGCAAGCTTGAAGCGCTCTTTGCTTGGATAAAAATGCTTGAGTGACAGCACTCCTACTTTCTCAAAGGGAGGATTGATGATTCTGCCTACCAATGCTTCAATCCCGAGACTTTCACCCTCCATCCAGCTTCTAGAGATAATCTGAGAGAGCAGAATATACTCTTTGGAATCCAGAGGATCAGCTTCGATACCGATGAGTGAAAGCAGCCCCATAACGGAGCTTTTGAGATAGGATGCAAAGTTGTCACTGTCGTCAAGTATGGCACGCTTGGGCAGTGCAAGCGAACTCATCAGGTCGATGGGTACCCCAGATTGGCTTCCCGGCGTATAGATTGTCTTGCGTACTTGGTCAAACTTTGCTACACGCGCACTGCTTTGTCCCCAGCTCTCTATCCCCTCTTTCCAGAAAGCGGCTGTCTTGGTGGCATAGGCTGTGACATCTTCACCTTTGGACTTAGCCTCATCTTGGACCCACGGCGCAAAGCTTTCGGCACTAAATGTGGGATCTGTCAGGCAGAGATTGCCCATATCCCCCTTGGGATCGATGACAATAGAAGGGATATTGTCAATCGCAGCCTCTTCGATAATACCTACACCTAGGCCTGTCTTGCCGCTGCCTGTCATGCCGATAATCGCTGCATGGGTGGTGAAGTTTTTATTTTTGAGTAGTGTCAATACCTCTGTAGGATCAAATGTCTCTCTGTCTACATCTTTGCCAAGATAAAAAAGTCCTGCTTTTTCATATACTGCTTCCATAGCGCTTCCTCATAATATGATACTATGCTATTGTAACAAAATATAGTATAAGTCCGGGATAGAGGTATATTTTCTTGTGAGGCGGTATCTATAATGAAATTTGGCAATACTATTGCAACCCTAAATTCAAAAAGGAGATAGGTAAAAAAGGTGAGGGGTGGTGTTGGCTGTAGTAATTCTGGGAAACCCCAGAATGATACAAAGAGGATTAGGAAGTAACTTCTATCTCTTGACTACTGCTGTATACTTTAACCTTACTGCCTTTTTGGTTACCGATATTGACATTGGTGATCGCTGGTGTTGTGCAGCCTGCTAATATGAGTGCAGCGATTGCGCCATAAATAATTTTTTTCATCTCTATACTTCCTTATTTCCACTTGATTTACTCGTGTAGCCTTGTTTGTCTACATAATGGACGAATTTTAGCAGATTAAACCTCAAAATAAGTTGTAATGGGCAGAAATACGCTTCTTTTTGATAAAAATTGCTATATAAAGGTCAATTAGTACTCTTTTCATTTTGATTGGTTGGTATCTTTGACAGAATCTCTGCGCCTAACCTTTTTCTTCATCTTCTTTTTTGGTGGTTGCATTATCCCTTGGAGCATAAATGTATAGGGCTCCCCTCCTGCCGCCTGGAGCACTACAAGTAATTCACCTTTTTTTCTCGTGACATCAAAAAGTACAATGTGATCCATTGCCAAATCAACCGCTACCTTATCGTCATACTTCAAAGGAAGCTTATAGTCGTTTCCCTCTACACGGAGAAACCTATTCTTCTCTTTTCCCACCAACCAGCAGACCTTTGCCCGAGAAAGACCATACAAAGAGTTGCCTGTACTATGAATACAGAGGCGATCAAACTCTCCTTTTTTAATCGTAAGATTGCCATCACTATACATGATGTCTCTATAGAGTACCATGATGACCCGGTCATTCTCTATTGCCTTGGTCAGATATTCAAAAAGGTGTTTGTTGCCACCTCTCTGCATAGAGAGTGCACTATAGAGTCCCAGCATCACTATAGAGAGCAGTGCTACGGAGATGAGTACCTCTATGAGGGTAAAGGCATGACGCCTTGTCATTTGCTACTATCCATCCATCAATCCAACACGCAATGCCTCTTCGTAACTTGTGGTACCCTGCTCCATCATATCGCCAAGCTTATCTGAGATTGTACACATACCGTTCTTCTTCATTGCCTCTCTAATTTCACTGTCATTCAAGCCATTAGCTATCATCTCTTGCACCGTATCACTGATGATAAACAACTCGCCCACCGCTTGTCTTCCTTTGTATCCAGTAAAGTCACACTCTGTGCATCCAACTGCCTGATAAAAAGTGGCCTTTTCATCAAGTTTACACTCCTCCAGCACAGAAGGATCTAAGAGAGTAGGTACTTTGCATTTTTTGCATAATTTTCTTGCCAGTCTTTGTGCCAGTACGCCCAGCAGCGTGGAAGATAGTAGATATCCCTCTATCCCCATATCCATCAACCTCGTCAATGAAGAAGTGGCATCATTAGTATGTAGCGTAGAGAGCATCAGGTGCCCTGTCAAGGCAGCCTGTATCGCAATCTGCGCTGTCTCTTGGTCCCTGATCTCTCCTACCATAACCACATCCGGATCCTGCCTCAGTATAGAGCGTAATCCCGATGCAAAAGTTAACCCCACTTTGTCATTGACCTGAATTTGGCTGATATTTCCCGTGTTGTACTCCACTGGGTCTTCAACCGTAATAATATTTTTATCTGGTGAAGCAATATACTGCAGAAAGGAGTGTAGCGTAGTCGATTTACCAGAACCCGTGGGCCCCGTGACCAGAATCATTCCATGGGAATGATTCAGCAGCTTGTAGAATGCATTCGTCAGTTCTTTCTGGAAGCCAAGATCCTCCAAAGAGGGGATGCTGTCACTTTGCATCAAAATACGCATCACTACGCGCTCTCCATAGTAGGTAGGAAGTAAAGAGACACGAACATCCAGTGTTTTTCCGGAGATTACTACTTGTGTCCTACCATCTTGAGGGATACGCTTCTCTGAGATATCTAGATTGGAAATTACCTTGATACGGTTGATTACCAAAGAGATGATATTTTTATCTAGATCAATATGCTTTTTCAATGCACCATCTATTCTAAAACGCACTTCACCTTTGCGCTCTTTGGATTCGATATGGATATCACTGGCACCTTTTTTGATCGCTTGGAAAAAGAGAGAGTTGACCAGTTTAATGATAGGGGCTGATTCTTCGCTGGAAAGAAGATCCTGCGAATTTTGGATAAACTCCAAAAGATCAGATTCTGCTTCAAACAGCTCATCCGAAGTAGCCTCCATTTGATCAAAGTCACTGCCTGTCTGTATCTCAAGAAATCTATTTCTGAGTCGCTCAAAACTTCCATCATCTACTAGATAAATAGGATAATCCAAATGTAATCTTGCGAGATGATTAAGCCCACTTGTAAGCTGCTTTTTATGCATAATAGCAGCTTCTCTACCCTCTATCTTTGCAAACAGAAGTGCGTGCTTTATGGCAAGTCTATGGTCTATCTCTTCGTTCCATGCTGGCTCCAGGTTCACATCTTCTAAAAAAGGGAATCTCATCGACTTTTCCTAGTTTCCACGCAAGAACGCACTTGCATTGTTCCTGCTCTTTGTCCTGCTGCGTCTTGGCTCTTTCAGTCTTTTAAACTTTCGTGTTTCCCATCTCTTCTTTCTCTCAAGTCTACGTGTTTCGAAAGCCTCTCTTTTAAGTCTTTCTGCTCTGTGTACCTTGGTCTCTTTTTTCTGCATATGTTTTTTTACTCTTTTTTGCACTACAGGTACTGTTTTCGCAGGTCTCACTCTTGCTGCAGGCTGAGGAGGAGTAGGCTCTGGGGCTACATAAACGGGCTTTGGTTGACTCCTCTTGCTTCTCTTTGGCACAGGAGAAGGTGCTGGCTCTGGCTGCACTAGAGATGCTGTCGGGGTGTGAATGCGCACTGGTTCTGGTTGTACTTCCGGCACAGAAACAACAGGATGCTTTCTTTTAAAACCCAGCATCCTCATAGCATCTTGCTCCTCCCTGCTGCTGCTTCTGCTCTGTGAACCGGGAGAGGTCTTTCTTTTTATTTTTTCCTTAATATATTTGTTGTATCTTGTCTGGATTGAGCTTAGCTTAGACAAAGCCTCCTTAAGCTTTACAAGATCCGTACTCTTTCGCACTATATATGGCGTGAGATAGATAACTACATTGACTTTGCTCTCATTCTTTCCATCACTTCGGAACAATGATCCAACAATCGGAAGGTCTCCCAGAATCGGCACCTTACTTCTCGTACCATAGCCGGAACTCTTGATCAGTCCACCAAGAATAATGGTCTGTCCATTGCTAACGATTGCATTGGTGTTTACCTTTCTTTTGGTGGTTGTCGGGCGATCGGCGGAGACCGAAGAGCTCAAATCTACATCTTCAATATTTGCCTCGACCGAAAGGGTTACTTTATTGCGACTGGAGAGGCGCGGCTTGACTTTCAGTGTGATGCCGATATCCTCACGCGAATAGTTATTTCTTACCACATCATTTTTATTGTTTCCTGCAGCGGAACTGGTCAAGATAGAGCGTACCTGCCCCACATAGATCTCAGATGCTTTATTGTTCGTACAGAGGACAGAAGGCTCACTCAGGATATGGGCTGCACCATTCTCTTTGAGTAAGTCGATGCGCGCACCGAGTGCCAGTAGTTTATTGCCTGAAAAACTAAAATTTCCACCTTTTGAAGCATTGCTATCCAGAAAGCTCAAGAAACTGCTAGGAATCTCTAGTGCAGAAGCACCCGTACTTCCTGAAATACTAAAGAGCCCTTTCCCACTAGCAACACCACCGGCCGTAAAGCCGTATTTGACACCAATCTGCTCTGCTTTTCCCATATCAATCTCTACAATCTTTGCTACAATGTAGACCTGAGGTTTTTCCACATCAATACTTCGTATCACCTTACGAATATTTTTGATCTGATCCCCTGTAGCCAATACAATCAATGCATTGCGCTCTGCATCTCCAACCACCATTGCTTTTTGCGCTGGCTTACCTCCCTTTTTAACGGTTCTACTTGCCATGCCATTCATTTGGGAGACCAGTTTGCTCAGGATTTTTTCCATATCTTCCACATTGGAGTTTTTGAGTGGGATTACATACATTTTCTGCTCTACTGTATCCCCTTTTTGATCCAATTGCTTAATATAGCGGATCATCTTGTTGACATTCTCTTTCTTTCCTACCAAAATAATAGCATTGGTAGCATCATCCCTGAGTACATCTACTTTTTCACTCGGTATCGTTTTCGGGAACAACTGCCCTGCCATCTTAAGTGCATTAGAGTAAACGGCTTTGACATTGGCGTGTCTTAGTTTTATGAGCGTAGATCCTTTTTTGCCTGCCCCTTCAACCGAATCGATAATCTTTTTAATTGCTTTTAGCGTTCTTGGAAACGCTGTAATGGAGAGGACATTGTTATTTTTGAAAGAGACTACTTTGGCATTTTTATGAAGAAGGGGCTTTATCTTGGCTCGAATCACTGCTGCATTGGAGGTTTTGAGCTTAAAAAGAACCGTCTTGAGTGTATTTCCCGAGATTTTGTTGTCTACAGCCAGACCCATACCTGCTGCCTCTGAAGACTTTACTACCTGCATGAAGTCCCCTTGGTCGACCAATGTAAAGCCCTTGTTAGAGAGAATAGCATTGGCAAGAGGAATTAAAGACTTCTTTTTGATCGCTTGCGTAGAGACAAAGTTAATCTTTCCCTTCAGCGGCCCATTGATCAAAATATTTCTATGAGTAATTTTACTGACCATTTCAACAAAGTCTTTGATGTCCAAATTTCTAAAGTTGACTTTTACCGTCTCCTCTTTGGCTGCGGCACTGACCATCGTGATACTTGCCATAATCATCAATAATAATTTATTTAACTTCATATTCCAATTCCTTCTCTTCATTTTTTCTTATCACTGTAATCGTCAATCCTTCTATCGTATCTGCTGTTTTCAATATCCCCATAGGTCCATTGAAATCAACAATATCTTCACCATTAATCGACTTGATCACATCCCCTCTCTGCAAGCCTAGCCTATTTAGTGGACTGTTTCTTCGAATAAATCTCACCTTGTATCCAAGCATTTGGCCGGAGCGCCTTACGGGTCTCAATCCTATGTCTCTCATTGCTTTATCCATATCAAAGACATAAGATTTCAGTAATGACCTGGGTACCAGTTTTACTCCATCTCTGCTCGATATCTCTTCATCCATTTCTTCCTGACCAGCAGCATTGTTTTGGTATACAGGCTCTATACTTCCAGCACCGCTATGTCCTTTGCTTTTCTCTTCAAAGAGCTTCAGAGTATACTCCTTGCCCTTTTTTTCAAAATATGCTTCTCTTGCAGAGGCGCGCTTAAGTACAAAACCGTCTATCGCATCACCATTTGAAAGAATGTGACTTTTCCCTTTTTTAAGCAAGGTGACAATACAACTATGCTCACTGCTATAGATACCTACAAGCTTAATATCCCTGATTGAGGGTGCCCGCTTTGTTGGTTTTTTGACAGGTGTTTTCACTTTGGGTGCAGTTACGTCCGAAGCGAGTCTGTAGCGATAGTGTAGTGCACTTTTTACACTACCTGCCTCTACAGATACTCCCTCTTTGGGGAGATAGATATAGGATACAGCTACCCAAACAAGCTTCACAAAGACCACCAATGCAAGTATCAAAATAAGCAAAGAGAGATTTTTGGTATTAGAATTTGGATTCATAGACCCACCCCTTTTCACTTTTTTTCAAATATTTTGCAAAAGCACGATTTTCTCCGCCTTTTGTACTATTGAGGCGAAGTGTGCGTGCCTTTAGTTGTATCTCCCCATTTAGCAATCCCAGACTACTCTCTCCGGCAAGTATCGCCTTGAGAGGCGAGAGCACCGAATGCGTGAGACCTACTGTCTTCGCACTCAGTGCAGCAGGAAGCCCTTCTGCGACCACAAGATCCGTGACATCCATCTTTGTATAGAAAAGAAGACTCCATAATGAAATATCTTTGGCAGTGGCAAGAGGGGCACCACCTAGATAAAAAGTAGGATGCGCTACGGTGAGTCCCAAAAAATTCTCCTGTAGTTTCTCTCCGGAGATGACGATATTTTGTGCCTCGAGTCTCTTTTCCAGTAAGTAATAAAGCTCTTTTTTGGGCATCAAAAACATAATCAATAGGGGCAGGACGATGAGCAATATCACGCTATTTCTTACCATTTGCATTGTAGCTCCAATCGATAATGCTTTCCATCTCTTTGGATAGACATCTCTACAATCTGCACAGGGATACTGGCAAAATATTTACCTGCTACACTGTTGAGCTCATTTCCATTGAGCCCCTCCAGAAGGATATGAGCCTTCTTCTTCTCTATCTGTAGTGTCTTGATTTTTGTCTTAGGAAGATATGCTTTGATTGCATTGAGTTTTTTGGAAACCGTGTTGTTCTTCTGCCAGAGTTTCTTCATAGTAGCGATATCTTCGATCTTTGCAACCATTTCTGTCGCCTCTACACTGCTTGTTTGCAGCTTGATATGCCGATAGTTCTTGTAGAGCATAGCCATGATCAACAGAAGAAGTGCCAGCAGTATCATGCCTTCGTTTTGATACCTCCGTAGCATCACAAGGCTCCTTTGAGCTGAAGACTGCCATTAATATCCAACACGGTAAGATTCTGAGACTTTGCATATTTTTTAAGCTCTTGAATATGCTTTTGATCTGTTGCAATCGTTACTTCATACTGTTTTGTATTGATTTTCAAGGTATCGATCTTGGATGCCTTGCTGGTCAGTTTGCTGATCACTTTGAGGCGATCTCTGACCTTTCTCTGCAGGCTGTCGATAGCATACTTGCTCTGATAGATATCATTCAATACCATATTGGACTTACTTTGAAGTTGCGGATATCTCTCTTTAACACCTTCAATCTTCTCTTCCATGGAAGCTATAGCTTTTTGATAGCGTAGTCCTTCCGCGAAATACGCCACTGCCAATACAAGCAAAAGGGCAGAAATAATCACCGCTTGCTTTTGGCTAACCCAAGAGTGTCTACTCTGAGAAGGGGTAATCCCTTTTTCTGGTCTGAATTCATTGGTCAGTATCCCGCATTCCTCTACATTAACGATACTTTTAGGAAGCATGACCACAGTATCATCTACGGTAACAATAGCATCTTTTTCATTTACGGAGACAGGATGATTGAAGTGCTCTTTTGACTGTTGCGCAAAGTAGATTTTATTGATGAAGTTTTTAGGCAGACCTCGCTCTTCAAGAAAGGCTTCGATCTTTACCATGTCATAAGCTATTAATGCCCAGCCATCGCCCTCTTTGATGGCAGCATAGCTATAGTTTCCCGTACCCGTCAGTTCATCGAGTATAGAAGGTGCCAACTTGAGTGCCTGATACTGATAGTTGACAGGAAGTGATTCTTTTTTAAAAATATAGAACTGCGGCGTCAGCATCAGGTCGTAGCGCTTGACCCGAGAGATCTCTGGCATCTCTCTGTGTACCAACAAAAGTTCTTCATTTTCCCCCAAAAAACTCAAAGCCTTCTACCTTTCCATGTATATAATTAAAAACAAAACCGTAGTTTCCTTTTCTAAATGTGTAGGACGCTTTGCACTGCGCTACAGCCAAAGCTTTTTCTGAAAAAAGCCATTTGTAGGCAGCCCTGCTCTCCCCAATCTCTGATAAAAATTGATTCAGTGCCCCCAACTGGTAGTTCTCTCGAACCACATTGAGCTCCACATCATACAAAAATGCCAAAAGTTCCGGCGAGGCAAAATCACCATCCACCTTCTCTTCACTGGTACCAAAGCTGAAATAGCGCTGCCAAGGTATACCATACCCCCTGTTGTCATCTGTTTCAAATCGATAGTCATCCAGCAATTCTTGGAACTTTTTGAAGGTGATTATACCCTTTTTTTTATTGATCCTGCTTGGTACCCCAAAAGTACTGCTTCCTCCTGGCTTCAACGCAGCAGTAATCTTCTCTTTAAGCAGAGCCGCATCTCTCAGATTTGCTTCATCCGTGAGCATCTCAAAGAGTGAGGACGCCAAAGAGTAGGCTTTCTGTTTTTTCGCCATATTGTCCAATCCGAGCCAAGCAATATTGATACGGCTCGCAAGTGGTTTGCAGCTGATACCCATACTGAATTCGCCACTCTCTGCACTTAGGCCAAGTGGTGTTTCAAACAGTGTTTGCATGGTACTTTTCGAGGGCTTCTTTCCCAGAATCTGACGAAGAAGCTGTGACATATCCGCACTGAGGAGATTGGCCTGTATCATGGAAGCTTTGACTTCTGCTTTTTCCCTTGCCACATCCAGATACTTAAACATCACCCCCATCAGTGCGATCATAGTCGCAATGACAGAAAGTGTGATCAAGAGCGTAATAGCAGGGCGCATTTTATTCCTATCCAAAGTATGGTTTAGCTAATGTGGCTATAATTATATTTAAATTTTATTAATCAAGGATTATCGTACTCATGAGAAAAGCATTTAGTTTGATAGAACTTCTTATTGTCATCGCTATTTTGGGACTATTGGTAGGGATGATCGGCCCAGCATTGATCGACCAGTTTAGCAAGGCTAAGCAAAAAATTACCTGTACTCAAATGGGGGGTGCCAGTCAAGCACTGGATATGTTTAAGCTAGAAAATGGCGTCTACCCCACAACAGACGAAGGACTGGAAGCGCTGATCAGCAACCCAGACACTGACAAGTACCCTAATTATTCCTCAGGCTCCTATTTTCAAAAAGGCAAAATGCCAAAAGATGCATGGAAAAGAAAGTTTGAGTATATCAGTACAGGCAATGACTTTGATCTCATCAGTCTTGGTGCGGATGGGAAAGAGGGTGGAGAGGGTGAGTCTTCCGATATCTATCTGAGCAAATGCCAAAAATAGATGAAAAAAGGCTTCTCTCTCATTGAGCTTCTGATCGTCATTGCGATTATATCGCTCTTTGGGTTTTTGGTCTTCGACTTCCTTAAAAAATCAGAGGTCAAACAAGATTCTTATACTATCAATAATCTTCAAAAAATACTTCGGGGCCAAGGTGATGTAGAGCTGATATGTATCAACAAATGCACCCAGTGTTTCATGCGTGCTCCCGGTAGCGAAGCACTGCAAGAGATAGGCAGTGACCTGAAAGAGATACAGGCT
This sequence comes from Campylobacteraceae bacterium, assembly GCA_027023325.1. GTDB lineage: Bacteria > Campylobacterota > Campylobacteria > Campylobacterales > Sulfurovaceae > JAAXPZ01. Next base: position 11,337 of record JALVVQ010000094.1, read on the forward strand.
TACACAGTTGACAAAAGTGATAACCCCCAAAAGATAGAGTTTGGGCGGCTGAAGGATCGCCCTGTCTGCCTGCGTTACAGACACTATGCCAATGGTAGCAACACACAGATCATCCTTGAATCAGAAGAGAAATTCTTCTACTTCCCTAGCTATTTTGGCGAAGTCAGCGTCCATGACTCTGCCGAGGATGCAGCAGAAGCGTGGATAAAAGATACGAAAATACCTAGAAACCGAGGAAACTACTACTGATGCGAAAAGCTTTTACTCTTATGGAAATTATGGTCTCAGTAGTGCTGATTGCTATTGTGGTGCTGGGCATCATCAAACTCCAAAAAGAGAATATTTTCATGGCCAAGTATATTGCCGGTCGGGTACAGTCAGAGCTAAGCAATACCCTTTTTTTGGGCAAAACAGCTGCACGCTACAACAAAGACGAGAAAGATGCCTATACACTGCTAAGCCCTATGCGCATACGCAATGACAAAAGCAAAGAGATTCTCAAAAAAATCACACGAAAAATCTACGTAACCGAACCGCTCCCGATCGGAGAGCTACCGATCCCGATAGAGCTGAGGGCTGTCATGCTCAAGAGTGAGTACTCGGCAAGGTTCTACCGACTCAAACGATAATTCAATATCTTGTTCCTCTTAGAAAAAGATAGAAGAGCAACAGTCCTGTCGTCATCAAAAGCAGGTTGCCGAACAGATCATGATAAAGGGGGAAATCCAGCTGCTTCTTAACAAAATGTGCCACCATCAGAAGTCTCACGATATTGATCGTAGCAATCACCAGATATCCTGAAAATAACCACCAAACCTTATATGTCCACCCTGTAGGATATGCCAGCACGGCAGAAAAAAGTACCAATATCGGAATCATGCCGTTGCAGGCTTTGGTAATAATGATTTTGTAGTGTGGATTGACCATGATGTCTATTCCCTGAAGCTGCCCCTCTTCGAGTCCCCACTCCAAAAAGTAGAGTGTCATTTTCGTCTGATAATGGTTGAGAAATTCTGCCACAGGGGAAAGCTCCCAGTAAAACAGCGCAAACAGTAGAGGCAGCAATGCCATATATCGATAGCTAAATTGTTTCATAGATGTATGGTAGCATAGTTTCATTACCAAATGATAAAGGTCTTTATATCCTCTATTATGTATTTCTCAGGTATAATACACCACATTAACAAATTATCAAGGAAGTACTACTTTATAATGCTATATAAATATAAAGGTCTAGACCCAAACGGAAAATCTGTCAAAGGCACCCTAACCGCCAACAGCATCGAAGAGGCAAAGCAGAAACTTCGCACACAGAAAATATACTACAAGACACTCGAAGAGACCAAGCAGCTCTCCCTGGAAGCCTTTTCTAAGCGCTCCATGCCAGGTACGCTTCTGAGCAGTTTTTCCAAAGAGCTCTCCAGCTATCTCAACTCTGGTATGACCATTTTAACTGCACTCAAACTCATGGAGAACCAACACCAAGGCGAAAAGAAGTATACCTCTTTCCTCTCTGTTTCCCGCACCATGATTGAAGAAGGCAAGTCTCTCTATGTGGCGCTCAATGCCCAAAAAATCTATGCTCTTCCTGATTTTTTCCTCCAAAGTCTTAAAGTAGCAGGGCAGAGTGGAAAGATGGTAGAGGTATTAACCAATATGAGTACTTTCTTCTCCGCACAAAACAAGATCAAAAAACAGGTCAGTAATGCGATGGCATACCCAATTTTTATCTTCATCGTCGCCATTGGCATGTCTGGATTTCTCATCAGCTTTGTGGTGCCCAAGATTATTGGTATCTTCGAGGATACAGGGCAAGAGCTTCCGGCAATCACGCAATTTGTTCTGGGTATCAGTGACTTTTTAACAACACACTATGTCGCCATATTACTAGGATTTATCTTTTCAGCACTTTTTTTCAAATTTGCCTACAGCAAGGTAGATGCTTTCAAACTAAGCGTAGATGGCATACTCCTGAAACTACCTCTTTTTGGTACATTGATACAAAATCATGAACTGGGAAGATTCAGTTATATTCTGGCACTGATGCTGGACTCAGGCGTCTCCTATGCCCAGGCTGTACAGCTTGCAAGCACCACTTTCAGCAATGCATCTATGCAGCTCACCTTTCATCAGGCTTCCGAAAAAGTACTAGAGGGAAACAAACTCTCTAATGCCCTCTACCTTATCAAAGGATTCAAACCCAAAAGAAATTTTTTACAATCTCTTGCATTGGGAGAAGAGTCTAGTGAAGTTGCCTCCATCCTCTCAAACCTCTCCACGCTCTATAGTGAAGAGAATGAAGACAAACTCAAACTACTTCTGAGCCTAATGGAGCCTTTTATGATGCTTTTTATTGGTCTGATTGTAGGTGTCATTGTGGTAGCCATGCTCTTGCCAATCTTTAGCATGAGTGCCAATTTCTAGGAGCAAGTTATGGCAAAACAGCGATTTAGAGACATCAAGCAGGGAAGAGTCGCTCCTCTTGAGAGCAAACAGAAGGTGAGAAAAACGAAACGCCTCCGAGCCCGTCTTGGTTCTCGCCTCAAGGCAGCCATCACCGATAGCTTTATGCTGGTAATGCCCTTGATGTATGGTGTCTTTTATGCCGTGTTTGGAGGAAGAGAGGGCTTCAGCCAGCATATGCTTTTAGGCTGGATCTATATACTGATCCCACTGATCATCATACAGATACTCTTTATGAGCCGTAGTAAGGAGGGGCAGACACCAGGCATGCGTGCCTACAATCTAGCTTTGGTTGACCTCAAGACAGGCACCAAGCCAGAGACAGGTGTCATCATCTATCGGCAGATGCTTACGCTATTTTCGTTGGTCACCTTTGGCTGGCTCACCATGTTCTTTCGCAAAGACCGACGCACGCTCCATGAGCTACTCTCCGGTACGACCCTCGAGCAGCTTCCCGAAAAAGCGCCGGAGTTGCGAACCCAAACCCCATGAGCCGCATACAAACCAATAAGCTAACGCCCGCCCCTCTCTTTGCTGCGTTTTATTTTTTTTATTTTGCGCTGGTGGGTATCTATATTATCTTTTTGCCCAAGCTTCTGGTAGGGAGCGGCTTTAGCGCTACCGAGGTGGGTCTCATCTATGCTTCTGGTCCTTTTATGCGCTTTCTACTACCCTTTCTCTTCCGTCATGTAATCCACCTGACGCACCAGGTTTACAGACTCTCTCTCTTTGTCGGATTCCTTTCTAGTGTGTTCTTTTTTGTCACTGTCGATACCTTTTGGGCTTATCTGGGTGCCAATCTGTTTTTTGGTGCAAGTGCCGGTGCCATACTTCCCTTTGTAGAGACCCTTGCCCTACAGGTAATCTCCAAGGAGCGCTACGGCAGGGTACGCCTCTGGGGATCG
>JALVVQ010000095.1 GCA_027023325.1 Campylobacteraceae bacterium
ATCAGTATGGTAGCCACGATGAGTGCCAGAAAAATAAACCCTAAGACAATACCTGCTTCAACACTTATCATGATACCAATCCTCTTTGCGCTCTATTCAATACTGTGACAGTACCTAACCCAATAGAGAGAAGTAATAGTCCATCTGACCACCAGCCAGGTGTCAGTCCAATACCTATAAGTAGCGCTAAGAGTCCCACAACAAACGCTCTGTCACTTTTCCCCATAGGACCGTCATATCGGCGTGTTCCCCCTATGACTGCACCTAGTATGCCGGCAACTTCAGTGAAAAGTCCTACTATCACAAAAAGCACCACCAACACAGGAGAAAGCCCTGCAGTGAACGCCAAGGGTAGGTAAAGAGCCGCATCAGAGATAACATCGCCAAGTTCATTGAGCATTGCCCCTGCATCGCTGGTCATGTCGTGCTCTTTGGCAAGGATACCATCAATGGCATTGAGTGCCATGCGGATAAACATCACAAACGGCACAAGTAAAAGTGTCCATGTCGCACCCTTTGTAGCTGCCACCAAAACACCTGTAATGATGGAGAGTATCAGTGCTGTCCATGTCACCTGATTGGGTGTGATGCCTTTAGCATGAAGCGTAGTGACAATAGGTCGAAGTAAGGCTTGAAACTTTGGTTTTAAATCATAAATAGTCATTCTGTTCCCCTTTTGATAGCACTATTATACTGTTTATTTTCCTACCAAAGCATAGAACATCCTCTCATCATTCCAAGGTTCTCTTGCAATCAGCGATAGCCATACTAACAAATGTTATTCCACCTCACTGCCCTTCCCACTATAATACTGCTAAAAAAGGCCTCCTCTATGGAATTTCTTCTCCTGTTCACTGCATTTATCATTCCATTTGCATGGACACCGGGGCCCATCAATGTGACACTCGCAGCAGTGGGCACTGCCAGTGGTTTCAGCAAGGCACTTCCTCTAATACTGGGTATCAATGTGGCTTTCTTGCTGCAAGCTATCGCTATGGGCATGGGACTCGGAACGCTCTTTACCCTCTACCCTCTACTCTACGAGATCATTCGTTACACAGGTGCATCTTACCTACTCTATCTGGCTTACAAGATGCTCACACTTCGTGTTGGTACCAGAGAGATAGAACTATATTTCTGGAATGGGATGCTACTGAGCCTACTCAACCCCAAAGTCTACATGACCCATATCGTTATGTATGCACAGTTTGCACAGGAGGCTCAAGCACTCTCAGGGGTACTACTGCTCAGTCTGTTGGCTATGGGGTTTTTCTTTGCTGGAAACAGTGGCTGGTGCCTCTTTGGTGCTACGCTCAGGAGATTTATGGACAACAAGGTATTTTTCAGCATATACAAGTACTTTTTTGCTTTGCTTTTGGTGGGAGTGGCAGGATATTTACTGTGGGAATAAGTCTATGCCACCCCCCCAATAATAGGCTACACTCACACATTACTGTTTTTCATTTAGAGTTTTCCACCCATACGGGCAAAAATGATCCGCTGTGCCACGGAGTCTAGCCTGTCAATGATCTTGAGGTTTTTCCGGATATATTTGAGAAGGTTGAAATACTCCTCTGCTCTGCCATCTGCTTCATGCATCTTCTGAATAACACTCTTTTCTAACAAGGCATAGATATCATCGGTCTTGGCGTATTCTACATCGATCCCTGTTGCCAGATTTCGTATCCTTTCGTTGTCGTCAAAGGTCTGGAACATCTCGACAGTTTTCTCGAAAGCATGAATCGTACAGCGGTTGATGCTCAGCGATTCCTTGATAGATTGAAGGATAGCAACATTATCCTCTGTCAGCATACCTTGCATATTTTTGATATAACTGTTCATACTGGCTTTGATCCGGTTGAGCCCAGAGGTGATTTTGAGATAGGAGACCATCTCTCTTAGGTCTCTGGCCTCTGGGGTATATCTGGCAAAGATGACCACCAGTTTGTTGTCTATCTCTTCGGTCTTTTTATGGACTGGCTTGAGGCTCTTGCGTAGCTCCTGTAGTCTACTCGCATCTGATGCCTCTATGCTTTTGAGTGCCTCCTTGTTGACCTTCATAAGTATTTGAACGATCTCTAAAACCCCGGCACGCACTTCTCTTCTGGCTTCTTGATACTGTGTTAGCATGTCTCTTCCTTTTTATCCGAATCTTCCGGTGATATAGTCTTCTGTTAATTTCTTGTCTGGATTGAGAAAGATCTTCTCTGTCTCTGCGAACTCCTCCAGGTCACCCAGATACATAAAAGCCGTGTAGTCACTCAGGCGGCTTGCCTGCTGCATATTGTGTGTAACGATTACCACAGAGAGCTCCTCTTTGAGTGCTGAGATAAGCTCTTCTATCGCACCTGTAGAGATAGGATCGAGTGCCGAGGTGGGCTCATCAAAGAGCAGCACTCTGGGTTTGAGGGCTACGGCTCTGGCGATACAGAGACGCTGCTGCTGACCGCCGGACATCCCCAGTGCTGACTCCTTGAGCCTGTCTTTGGTCTCTTCCCAGATTGCCGCCCCTTTGAGCGCAGTGACGACACGCGCCTCCAGATCTGTCTTGTGTTTGATACCTGAGAGTCTCAATCCGTAAGCAACATTATCAAAGATACTCATCGGAAAAGGTGTGGGCTTTTGGAAGATCATCCCTACCTCTTGACGCAGACGGATAAAGTCGTTCTCTTTTTTGATATCCAAAATACTCTTGGCACTACCATCTTCCTGATAGAGTGTGATGCTACCCTCATAGCGGTTTCCGGCATAGAGATCGTGGATGCGATTCATGGACCTGAGCAGTGTGGATTTTCCACAGCCGCTTGGTCCTATCAGTGCGGTAATCTTGTGTGCTTCTACGGGCAGATTGATACCTCGAAGCGAAGGCTTGGGAGCTCCCGCATAGGTGAAGGTGAAATCTTTGATATCCATGACAAGTTTTTTGGGCATAGGTGTCCTTATTTTTTATTTCGCATCACAAATCTACCGACAAGATTGATACACAGCACAATCATCGTCAGGAGAAAAGAGGCTGCCCAGGCAAGCTCTCTGCTGGAAGCATCCGGGTAGGTCGCTAGATTGTAGATACTCACGGTTAGTGAAGGAAACTGACCGCTCAGGTCAGTGGTAAAAAACTGGTTGTTCGCTGAAGTAAAGAGCAGTGGTGCTGTCTCTCCGATGATACGGGCAAAGGAGAGAAGCACCCCGGTAGTGACCCCCACCTTGGCTGCCCTGACGACGATTTGCGAGATGATCTTGTGCTTGCTGCCGCCCAGTGCCATACCTGCCTCTCTGAGCTCAGTAGGTACCAACCCCAGCATATTGTCTGTGGTGGAGATAATGATAGGTACCATCATGATCGCCAGCGCCACGATGCCCGCATAGCCGTTGTACCCGCCAAAGGGCTCGACCAGCAATGCATAGACAAAAACACCAATGACGATAGAGGGAGCAGACATCATCACATCTGAGAGATTTCTGATCACGGAGGCCAGCCTGCTACCATGCCCATACTCACGCAGCCAGATACCCGCCATCATCCCCACTGGCACTGCGATTACTGAGGCACCTATCGCCATCACAAACTGCCCAAAAAG
>JALVVQ010000096.1 GCA_027023325.1 Campylobacteraceae bacterium
GACTTTGGTCTTACCATAGCTATTGAGCAGATCCACAGCTTTCATTGACTCTCTGAAAGAGCCTTTGAGCCCACGAAACTTGTCATGCACCTCTTCGCTGCCATCAATACTGATTCCCACATAGTCAAAAGTGTCCAGAATCTTTTCGGCATTGGAGGTCTTGGTGTAGAGTCCATTGGTAGAGAGATAGGTGACAATGCCCAACTCTTTACATCTGGCAGCGATAGTATAGATATCTTTTCTTGTCAGCGGTTCACCCCCTGAAAAGATCAAAAACTTCACCCCGTTTGCTTTGAGCTTAGGAAGGGTTTCCATAATATTTTCTGTACTCAGTACATCAGTTGAGTCCAAATCTGCCCTAGAATAGCAGTGCAGGCAGCTGAGATTGCAGCGGTTGGTAAAGTTCCAGATCGCGATACTGCCATCCAGTATCCGAGAGGGCTTTCCCTCAGTCACAGATTTAAGCAGATTGGAGAGTCTAAACATTATTTTTTGCCTTTGGTAGTGTTATTTTCTTGATAACTAAGTATATACGCAGTAATCGCTTTGAGCTCTTCCTCTTTCAGTTGGAACGCAGGCATCGCATTGCGACTATATCCCAGTACTTTGGAGACAGATTTGGGATCGGTGATCATCGCACGGATCGTAGTAGCATCCCTTTTGGAAGCGATCGCAGAAAAAGGAGGGCCAAATGCTACAGCTGTCTGATGGTGGCACCCCCAGCAATAGGTCTCAAAAACCTTTTTTCCGCTCTGGGCAGAAAGTCCTGAACAGAAGGTATAGAATAATAAAAACGAGATAGAAAATTTCTTCATTTCTCTGTCCTTGGTGGTTATAGTGTAGTCATGCTAAGGATAATAGCAATTTTTTGATAGTAAGCTCTTGATTTTGGGCAAGATTGTATAGATTGGACAGCAGTGTTTCCCTATTGACCTCTATCAAGACAAAAGTACTCTGATTTAACTACAATGCCACACCTCAAGCCAAAAGGAACCCTCTGTGAAGAAAATCTTACTCTCCTCTCTACTGTATATACTGTCCACACAAATCATCAGTGCCCTGGAAAATACCACCTGTAAAACCTGTCACCCCAAAATCTATAGAGAATACCAACACTCTATCCATGCCAACAGCTCCATCTACAAGGATAGCCTACACAAAGCTATCTGGGACAGGCACCCTGACAAAAAAAAGAATATCTATAAGTGTGTCAAATGCCATACGCCTTCTGATCATGATCTCATCTCAGGAAAAAGCAAACTCACCGACAACCCCATCCAACAGACCGAACCCATCTCCTGCCAAGCATGCCATCAGATAGAAAGTATAGAGAAACATGCCAAGGCCAATAAAAATATTTTTACGAATAAAAAGAAATATTTTTTCTCAGCAGATGCGAAGAAGAAAGGAGAAAAGGTGGTCTTCAAAGAGGAGAAAAGCCTCTTTGGCCTCCTGACAAAGACTTCTGGCTCCCCCTATCATACTATAGATTACAGCAATGAAAATTATTACAATGGCGAGAGCTGCATGGGCTGTCATGCACACAAACAAGGTGGCAATGGCTTCACCATCTGTGACCTAGAGGTCAAACAGGGAAACGCCAAAGAGAGCTGCATCTCTTGTCATATGCCCAAGCAACCCGGTACATTTGTTAACCTCAAGAATACCCAAACCCATGCTTTTCACGGTATATCCATCCACAATGGCACCCCCACACACCTCTCCAAATCTATTAAACTCAACCTCAAGACACAAGACAAAGGTTTCACTGTTTCGATACACAACAAAGCCACACACGCACTCTTTGTACATCCGTTGAGACTTGGTCAGCTCAAAGTCAGTATCGAGAGAGGCAAAGATCACATCGTTCTCAAACCTACGCCTTTTCACAGGGTGATTGGGAAAGCAGGCAAACCCACCATGCCGTGGCTAGCAGACACTGTCCTCAAGGACACCACGATCAAAGCAGATGAGATTCGCATCGTACAGTTTGACACGGCACTTCAGAAAGGAGATACCGTCATCATCGAGCTAGGCTATCATCTTGCCAACCCAAAAATGGCAGCCAAACTAGGCATCAAAGACAAACGGTTGACTGAATTTACACGCCTGGCACAAAAAAGAGTAACAATAGAATAAAACTTGAAGTCGATACCAATCCACCTCTAAAGTTTCAAACAGAAGCACATACACTGCTCTTGCTCACAACATTCAATATAGCAGCCATGACACTGATAAACCTCTATGCAGGCAAACTCCATGTAATGTTGCTTAGAAACTGGAAAACACGGGCAAAATGAAGGGGCTGGTATGACTTTGAGTGGTATGCCAAGAGAGACGTAAAAGTAAATTTGAAATATCTGCAAGAGAGAATGCAAGAAGGTGGAAATTGGAGCAGAAAAGACACACTTACAAAAGAGATCAAAAAAAGAATCGATACTTTAGGCATAGAGAAAGCCAAAGAAGATGTGAGAGTATCCACAAAAGACTTCTCTGTATTGACCTTATGGTCTAGGGATTATTTTAAACTTTTAACAGAGAGAATGACATTTTGATACCTTTACTTTTATTTTTCCGGACTCCAAGAAATATGACAATTTGACATACTTTTCCCTCTCCCTCTTTTTTTATGCCATACTGCCCATACATAAACTTGGGGTCACAATTGGTGACCCCAAGTTTCCGAAGAAAACAAATCTCCAAAGTCGTAATCTTCGATCTCAGAGAGCCAGAGAGGGAGTAATCATGCAGCGTAATTTACTGAAACAGTTTGGCAATGATGCCGAGGAGCTTGGTGTGCGGTTTTTGCAGGAGGCGGGGTATGTGATTGTAGAGCGGAACTACTATGCAAGAAAATTGGGAGAGATTGATATCATTGCGCACCGAGAGGGTGTCTGGCATTTTGTTGAGGTGAAGAGTGCCAACGCAGACTTTGATCCGATTTATAATCTTACAGCCTCAAAATTGCGAAAAGTGATCAATTCAGCACAGTACTTTCTTAAGGAGAGATCATTGGATGTGAGCTTCAGTATCGATGCGCTGATCATCCGCAGAGGCGAAGTCGAACTGATAGAAAATATAACTTTATAAAAGATGGAAAATTAAGCAATTTTATTAATATCTTATTATCTAAAAGAGAGTATAATTTTTTAAATTTTAAAGATAAAGGAATAAAAATGGCTAAATATGTAGAACTAACCAATGAGAATTTTGACGCAACAGTGGCAGAAGGTGTGACTATGGTAGACTTCTGGGCACCATGGTGTGGGCCTTGCAGAATGATTGCTCCAGTGATCGAGGAGTTGGCTGAGGATTTTGATGGCAAAGCCACCATTGCCAAAGTCAATACTGATGAGCAGCAGGATGTGGCTGTCAAGTATGGCATTCGTTCTATCCCAACGATCCTCTTTTTCAAAGACGGTGAAATGGTAGACCAGATGGTAGGTGCTTCCGGTAAAGAAGTGTTTGCTGGCAAAATCAACGAACTGCTTTCGTAATTCTACAAGGGCGAAGAGAAAGACATCTTTTCTCTTTGTCACATCTCCACACTT
>JALVVQ010000097.1 GCA_027023325.1 Campylobacteraceae bacterium
ATAAGGCGCGTATCTTCTCGGCAGCCAATTGAAAGGGGAATACCCGCTCAAGGTTACCAAAGCTAGAGAGTGTCTGGCTTTCTGTAAAATAGCTGTTGCGCAAGCGGATGATCTTTTTTTCGACTTCAATATGGTCATCGATCAAAAGAGTGGAGATGAGATTGGCCTCGTCGCTGTCACTTACGGCGATAAAAACATCGATATGGGTGTCCAAGAGTGCAGCATAGGTTAGTGGATTTTCAATATTGCCATGCACAGGAAAGATATCTATCAGCTCCTGCAACCTTCCCAACGCTTCTGCATTTTGGTCTATCACCGTGACCTGATGATCATCAGAAAGTGACCTTGCCAGCTCAAACCCTACTTTCCCCGCACCTGCTATAATAATTTTCATCATATGTTAGTGTACTTTCCTCTACAGACATCTCTAAATCAAAAAGCTCGCACAGTATTCATCAAAAGAGAATACGCAGATGCTTCTTTGTCGATAGTATATCAGAAATATTATTTTGTTTCCTCTGTCAATTTTATGGGCACTCCAATGAGAGGTGCCACATACTTTTGGGCTAGATGGCACCCTCATCTATCATGGAGTCAGCGACTTTTCTAAACCCAGCTATATTGGCACCCATGACCAAATCACCAGGATGCCCAAACTCTACAGAGGTGTCGTAGGCTGTATTAAAAATATTTTTCATAATACCAAAGAGTTTGGTATCCACCTCTACAAAGCTCCATCGCTCCATACTGGCATTTTGACTCATCTCCAGCTGACTGACTGCTACGCCTCCGGCATTGGCTGCTTTGGCTGGCCCAAAAAACATCCCATTGGACTGAATATACTCTATGGCTTCCAGTGTAGACGGCATGTTGGCGCCTTCGTTGACAAGCTTGCATCCGTTCTGATGCAGTGCTTTGGCATCTGCTTCGTTGAGTTCATTTTGTGTTGCACTTGGGAATGCCACATCGCAGGGGATATCCCAAACTGCATTGCGCCCTTCTGGATACTCTTTTACCGGTGTATACACAGCATCTGGTTGAAGCTTTGCATATTCGGTCAGTGACTGTCTTCCTACCTCTTTAACCTGTCTGAGTGTTTCGACATCAATACCTTTTTCCTGATAAATCATCCCTCTGCTGTCACTGCAAGTCACAGCAACTGCACCCAATTCTTGAAGTTTTTTGATCGTATAGGTTGCCACATTACCTGATCCTGAGACAGTACAGCGCATTCCTTTGATATCCATGCCATTTTTTTCCAAGATATTTTGGGCAAAATAGACAGATCCAAATCCTGTCGCTTCGGTACGCGCCAGTGAGCCTCCCCAGTTGAGTCCTTTGCCTGTCAAGACACCCTCAAATGAGCCTGTGATTTTCTTGAATTGGCCGTAAAGATATCCAATCTCTCTGCCGCCCACACCGATATCACCTGCAGGGATATCCTTGGTCTCTCCTATATGTCTGTAAAGTTCTGTCATAAATGCTTGACAGAAACGCATGACTTCATTGTTGCTTTTTCCTTTGGGGTTAAAGTTACTGCCTCCTTTGCCTCCACCAATAGAAAGCCCTGTCAGTGAATTCTTGAAAATCTGTTCAAATCCCAAGAACTTGACAATACCTAGATTAACAGAGGGGTGAAATCGCAATCCACCTTTATACGGCCCTATCGCTGAGTTGAACTGCACACGATACCCAAAGTTCGTCTGTACTTTTCCAGCATCATCTATCCAGCTGACACGGAAGATCATGCTGCGTTCAGGAATCACTATGCGCTCTAGTATGCCATTCTCTTCATATTTGGGCTCCTTCTCCAAAAGTGGTGCCAAGCTATGCAATACCTCTTCTGCTGCCTGATAGAACTCATCTTGTCCTGGTGAGCTGTCTTTTACTTCTGCCAATACTCTCTCTATATAACTTGCTGCACTCATTTCTTTGCCTTTTAATTAGAAGTCTATTGGACTCACAAAGTATGAGTCCGACAGGCTGCTAATAAGAAGGTATCTCAGGATACTCTCTTGCATAATTATAACCTAATAATGGGGCGTTTTACTCTTTTTTTTTATGCAATTTATTGATAGTATTCATAAGAAAAACCGTTGATGATTTTCTTATGTTGATTGCTAAATCTGTAAATCGCGGTGTCCTCTCACTGACAATTATTTGTATGTCTTATAGAAGCAAATTTATTAGAGCGATAAAAGTCTCTTGTGAAAATTTAATTTTTCATGCTTCTCTGAAGTAATGCCAGGAAGAGAACACCCTGACCTAGAAAAATTATTTCTGCAATAATATCGCCGCTTCCTTTGCATGATAGGTAATAATCATATCCGCACCTGCACGCTTAAATCCCAGCAAAGTCTCCATCATCACCGCATCATAGTCTATGACACCCGCTTTGGCAGCCATTTTGAGCATGGAGTATTCACCACTGACATTGTAAACAGCTAAGGGCAAAGTGGTACTCTCTCTGACATCACGGATGATATCCATGTAGGCGAGGGCTGGTTTGACCATGAGGATATCTGCACCCTCTGCTTCATCTGCGACAGACTCGGCTATGGCTTCACGGCGATTGGCTGGGTTCATCTGGTAGCTTTTTCTGTCACCTTTGCCAGGAGCAGACTCCGCTACATCACGGAAAGGGCCGTAGTAGGCGGAGGCAAATTTGGTAGAGTAACTCATGATGGGAAGACTCTCAAATCCTGCACCATCCAAACCGCCTCTGATCGCCTGAATCATCCCGTCCATCATGCCTGACGGGGCTATCATGTCCACCCCTGCCTTGGCATGGACGACAGCTTGTTTGGCTAGGTTGTCAAGTGTTATGTCGTTATCAACCGTCTCCAGTACAGGGTCGAGTACACCGCAGTGTCCGTGGTCTGTATATTCGCAGAAACAGAGGTCTGTGACAACAAGCATGTCAGGATGCGCTCCCTTGACAGCGCGTACTGTCTCAGCCATAATGCCATGCTCACACATCGCATCACTGCCTACAGAGTCTTTGACATCCGGGATACCAAAGAGAATGATAGATTTGATACCCAGACTCTTGAGCACTTCACACTCCTTGACAATCTCATCAATACTCATCTGGAACACACCAGGCATGGACGCCACTTCGTCCTTGATGCCCTTGCCGCTTCTGGCAAAAAGAGGATAGATGAAGTCATGGACACGCAAATGAGTCTCTTGAAGGAGGTCACGCAGGACAGGATTGATTCTTTTTCTTCTAAAACGGGTAAACATGGCTAACCTCACATAAATAATTTTTAACATTTTAGCCAAAAAGCCCTAATTCCCACTCTCTAATTCTCCCCAATTTGTAATTTTTAATTTCTAATTTCTAATTCTCACTGTATAATCCCGTTATGAACAAGATTGATATATCACACATCGCCTCTCTTCCTACAAAGTATGGTCTCTTCAAGATACAGGCATTCAAAGAGGCAGAGAAAGAACATTTGGCTATTTTTACAGAGAACATCCAGGCACTTGATGCGCCTATCGTGCGTGTACACTCTGAATGTCTGACAGGAGACGCATTGGG